>JAWUWK010000052.1:0-36434 GCA_034111875.1 Gammaproteobacteria bacterium | reverse complement strand
AACCTCTTTTCTTTAGCACATATATCTGGCATCGTTGCTCATAAGTCAGCTGTTGGTAATGTCTCATTATCGTTACATCTCTTGCCGGAGAAAAAGATAGAAGCTTACCTTCAGCTGGCTTCTCTTTCTACGGGATTAGATGATGCACTTCGGATTTGAATCCAGGTGCTAGTTATTTTAGCGAGAGTAAGAAAAAAAAGGCGTTTTCGGTACTCAAAGGTATTCATCATGCGGCCATCATTTTTTCGGATCACGAAAAAATCTAGACATTTTTATACATCAATATTGAAGATCAAAGTTATCGCTGTGAATTATCGAGAGAGAACATTCAGTAGCGGACGCCCAAAAAGCACTTGATCAACAACACCTAAACAGGAGCCTTTTAATTACTTTTTAATTTAATTCAGAGAAAGTAGTCCTGAGCATGAGGTCATATGAGTCGTGCCGTGAGCATCAAATATGCTGTGCCGACACCGCTTATTATCACTGTATATCTCGCATCGTTAGAAAGCATTCCTCTGTGGTTTTGATAATACCACCCAGCAAGATTTTGAACATCCAAGGCAGTGGTTAATCGATAGATCAGCAGAAATTGATGCGCTCTTTTGTATTGATGTTTGTGCTTGCGCCATCATGTCAAACCACTACCACCTTGTTTTATATATTAATCAAAGCCAAATTGATGGATTAAGTGATTTAGAAATTATTGAGCGTTGGCGCAAGCTCTATAAAGGGCCAGACATCATCCAACGCTATATCAAAGGTGAGATTTTATCTAAAGAGCAGCTTGGTTTAATTATTGAGACTGTTGACGAATGGCGACATAGCTTAGCGGGCATTAGCTGGTATATGCGTTGCCTGAATGAATTTATCGCAAGAAAAGCCAATAGAGAGGATTACTGAAAAGGCCGTTTCTGGGAGGGACCCTTTAAAAGCCAAGCGCTATCCGCTCTCGCGACGCCAAAATAGCAGATAAAACGCCGAAACCGAAACTATCATTGAAACAATTTTTGGCCATGATAATTTGAAAGATCAAATCCCCTATAGCTATGCAGAATATCTTTATTTAGTAGATTGGACAGGGCGTATTGTCAGAGAACATAAGCGTGGGGCGATTGATGATAGTCTACCGCTCATTTTAAGACGCTTAGGCATATTTTTGAAAAGTGATTAAACCCAAAGTAAATCATTGTTTTAGCAGCGCATTGGGCTGTCAAAACAGATTGCGTGCTATGCGGCTAAATTAGCAATAGGCTGGATTAAGGGAGCGTATTGGTGTGAAAAATCATTTTCTGTGTGAAGAGCGCATCAATCCAAGCATATAAATTATTAAGGCTATTTAAGATGACTAAAATAACGCTTTACGGCTTTTAAACCACGATCAATATATAGGTTCAAAATTTAGAACATAGCCGCTACCTAGCATCTCAGAAAACGGCCCTTGTAATTATTCAGTCTAATCCACCGAACAGCCATAAAACCTTTAATATTGTCACTTAGCCAGTTTTTTCAATCACCTTATCACAGATGTAGCTGCCGATAGGGATGGCTGAGGTGGCCGCGGGTGAGGGGGCATTACATACATGTAGGCTGCGGGGACTTTGCGCAAACAGGAAGTCGTGCACTAGTGATCCGTCGTTCATTACCGCCTGGGCACGAACCCCAGCGGGATAAGGCTTGAGGTCAGAAATGTCGAGTTGCGGACAGTATTTTTGCACCAACTTTAGGTAACCTGGCTTCCACAGGGAATTTTTGGTTTCGACGATAGCGGTTTTAAAATGGATTTTGAGCACACGCCAGAAACCGGCGAAGGTTAGCATATCCCATATATCTCGCGGGCTGATATTAATACGACCGTAACCCTCACGTTTCCAGCCTTGCACAGCATTGGGGCCTACAGTGACGGTGCCGTCGATCATCCGTGTCAAGTGGACCCCCAAAAACGGCAAGTCAGGGTCCGGTATTGGATAAATCAAGTGATTGACGATCTTGTTATGTTTTTCTGGCAATTGGTAATACTCACCGCGAAATGGAATGATCTGAAAATCGGTCGCGATACCCAGCATCTTAGTCGTGCGATCAGCCATCAGGCCAGAGCAGGTAATCAGGAAACGGCCTTTGAAAATCACTTTCTCTTTGTTGTGAATGGCTTGTACGCTGACATCATCAGTAGATTCGTCAAGTGCGACTACTTTGTGATTGAGACGGGCATCACCGCCACTGTCGATAAAGCGTTCGGCCATCTTGGCAGTGATCTGCTGATAGTTGACGATGGCAGTCTCTTTTACCAGAATAGCGCCTAGGCCAACAATGTTAGGTTCACGCAGTTTCAATTGCAGTGCATCGAGTAACTCAACATTGATGTCATTTTGCTGACAGCGTTCAAACAGTGCCTTCATGCGTTCTACTTCAAGGGCATTAGTGGCCACTAGCAGTTTGCCACATTGGTCGTAGGAGATATCGTTTTGGTCACAGAATTTTAGCGTCGCCGCCACACCAGCTCTACAGAATTTAGCTTTGAGGCTGTCGGGTGCGTAATATACCCCCGCGTGAATCACACCGCTATTGTGGCCAGTCTGGTGCTTGGAATAGGTCGCTTCCTTCTCCAGCAATAAGATTTTTTTTTCTGGGAAACGCCGTTGTAGTTGCCACGCGGTAGACATGCCGATAATGCCACCCCCTATTACAATATAGTCGTACGTCATTAGGTTCTTCTCTGATAATTGTCAGTTATTATTTAGCAGAAACGGCGCACTCGCGAGAACCTTTGCGTCACACTATAGCTGGTGTCCGACAGTATAGCAGTATTTAAGCTATTACAGTGAGTGACGCGTTCGCGCTGGCCAAGCAGTTCGCGACTCAATTCGGGGTGAGCGACGAACTTGTCACGACCATGCACACAGCAGTGACGACGTCAGCACTTTTTTGCCATAGCCTCCTGTATGATTTCAGCTTTAAGGCGCTCTTGAGCATACCGCTTTTTTAAACGCCTATTTTCATCTTCCAGTTCTTGAAGCTGCGAAATTATTGAGGCATCCATATCTCTATACTTAGCGCTGGCCATTTATAAAAAGTGGCTGAACTAATACCTTGTTCACGACAAAGCTGTGGGAATGGCGATCCATTATCGGACTGCTTTAGAATCGCCATAATTTGGCAGTCTGTATATGCAGATTATCAGAGTGGTTACTCTCATTTACCAATATGTTTTTTGGCTGATCTTTAAGCTTTCAACTCACGACTATAGTTGCTTAAAACGCAGCACTTGTTCAGCGATAGATTGGAACAGATCATCTGCCTCTTTAGAGCGGCCAATAGCCTGTAATGCACCATGTACTAAACCATTAATGACAAAGCACTCAGAGGCGACATCATGCTCTTGTAGGCGTCGACTATAGTCTTGAGCATCATCGATGAGTGGATCAAATTGCCCGGCAAAAATAGCGGCAGTGGGCAGTGATTCAAGTGACTTGGCCTGTAATGGGAAAATCGACTCCATCTGTTCAGTGCGATAGCAGTGAGGAATATAGTTTTCTAAGCAAAATTTTATGCTATCACTCGAAACCAGGGGCGCATCAGAGAGTCGATGATGGGAAGGTAAACTCAGCGGTGGTGCTAATGCCGGATAGATGAGGATCTGCGCGGGTGATTGCACCAGTTTATATTCTTTACAGCGCAAGGTTAATGCGGCCATCAGATTAGCACCGGCACTGTCACCCATCAGTAATGGCGCTATGCCTTGGTGTATTAAACTTTGATAGACATTAAAACAATCATCTAAAGCCGCTGGGAATGCGAATTCCGGAGCGAGGCGATAATCGACAGCAATCAAACGGACTTGGCAGTGCTGCGCAATATCAGCACAATAACTGTCATGGCTGTCTAACCCCCCAAGATACCAACCGCCACCATGAGCATATAAAATGGTGGTTGCATAGCTATTATCTTTTGGTTGATAACAGCGAGTTCTTACGCCACTATGTAATTGATCAGTGACAACTAACAGGTTGGATCGCTCTCGGGCAAAACTGGCTGTCATTGCATTGTAAGCTCTGCGCTGTTGTTCTAGCCCCTGATTTATAGCGCTGTCGTCAAAGAAACTTTCACAGCGATCGACAAAGGTTTGCATGTCAGGGCTTAAATTATACTTCTTGTGCATAGCAATTTTCATCAGTAAACAGGCTTAAACGTTGAGGCTATGGGTGATTACTTCATCGATTGAAGAAAGTGAGTTTTAGATTAATCTTTATAATCAGGGTCTGTTTTATCTAACATCACCTTTAATTGGGCAAAATGCGCCTCGGCCATTCCCGTAAAATCCTTCCAGCTCGCCGCGGTTTTCTCGGCAACTGAATCGTTTAGTATATTTAGTGGCTGCCCTGTCGCGTAGGCTAACATCATTGTTTTACAGGCTTTCTCCAGGTAATACATAGATTCGAAGGCCTCTGCTATTGTCTCGCCAATCACAGAGACGCCGTGATTCCCCATCATGAGTACCTGCATGTCTAAGAATGCATTGGCAATGCGCGAGCCCTCGTGATCAGAGGTTGCAAGACCGCTAAAATTGGTGTCGTAGGCGATACGTTTATAAAAACGCGCGGTATTATTGTCTAGAGGTAAAATGCGCGGATCTATCAAGGTTGACAGGGCAGTGGCATAACTTGGATGCAAATGTAACACGACCTTAGCTTTAGGCAGACGTCGATGCACATTGCCATGAATAGCCCAAGCGGAAGGGTCTGGGGCCTCTGATGTCGACATAAGTGCCTTGTTTTCACTATCGAGTAACTGTAAATTACTGGCAGTGACGTTATCAAAGTGCATCCAACGTCTATTCATAATAAATTTTTTACCATCTTCAGATACCGCTGCACTTAAGTGGTTAGCCACGGATTCATGCATATCCATTTTACTAAACAGACGAAACACTGCGGCTAAATCAATACGTAACTGTTGTTCTTCCATTTTGAGCTGTTCCTTAACAATTAAGCGGGCTGAATAATGAGTTATTTTTTACACTAACATTAATAAATGATATGTTCGAGTACTAAGTTTGTTTGGCTTTTGCTTTGATTTTTTAATGATTTATATTAACCACTTATAATTATCAGGACACATTAATGCCTATAAAACTGGTCGCTATGCCTTGTTCAACGAACATGGCTGAAGTGCCTCTGGGTTAATCTACAGATTAATCACAACTGTTTTTACACTGACAGAGTGCGAGGATATTTTTTTACGATTGCGGATGAGGTCGGCAGTGTAAATCCGAAATCCGAAATCCCAAGTCCCAAGTCCCAAGTCCCAAGTCCGACAAGCTCCGAGTTTGGAAGATAAGCATATTAGGCTAGGATTATTTAAAATTAAATCAAGCTAACCCATTGAACTAACCTTTCTTTAGACGAGAGCTAAGGCCTTATGCTATCTTCTGCCAAAGCACACTGTGACGTAGAAGGGCGCAATGATTGAGAAGTTAAAACAGATACCAAAAGACTATAGACAAATAGAATTGAAAACCTTTGCAGGAGCATTGTGTATATACGCCGCTAGCTATCTGCTTGAAGTGTTCGAGCTAACGAGCATTGTAAACCTGTTTCAGCGTTCAGGCTCTTTAGTGGTATGCCTAGGTATTTGGTACGGGCTTCTCAACCTGCACACATTTCTCGACGTCGCTCTGACGATTTATAAAAAGGAGTTCGCAGCAGGCTTAGGTCAAGCGGATACAATAACCAAAGAGCATCTACAGGAAAAAGAGCTAAAGACAGAGACGCTTAAGATTGATAATAATTCTTTTGAGGAGCGACGCATCGATGTATTTTCACTTAAAAAAAGAATTGTTAAACTTGAGCTTTTCTTGTTAATTGGTGGCACCTTAGTCTGGGGTTTTGGAGATTTAAGTGTATAACCCTGCGCCTATTTCGTTAAACCTAATGCCAGGCCAATCGATTGATTTTTTTGTCAACCTATGATTAAACTTCGACAAAAAATGACAAAAGCGAGTGCCCCATACTTGTGCTGATCAAGCGGGACTTGCAGCTCTGTTTCAACCGCCTGGGCAATCAGCTCCTTTGCGCCAGATCTGAGTAATTCCGATAACGGATCTGAAGTAGTGTTTTCTAGGCTAGCTTCTGGCGATGCTGTAATATTGGTCATGGCGTATCTCTCTACTGTTGATTGTGATCTTGCAGAATCAATCAACAGGAAGCGCCATCTTTATAACTCCTCCCGTACACCAGATATCAGTATACCCCAAGGCTATGAATTACTCTTTGCGAGTAATTCATAGCTACTGTCTTTCTATGCAGCATTGCATTCGTTACTAATATTCAGCCAGAATTTCAAACTTAGTCACTTTGTATGTTGGACACTTGCAGTTTGTGCACTCTCATCCCAATCTTTTTAGTACATCCTCTGCTAAACCACTTTCATTTTGGCTTGTAAGGAAGTTGTAATTATGGAAAGTCTGCCGCCGAAGGCAAAACCGCACTTCAATCCCTTGAATTTAAAGCTTAAAAAATAAATCAGTTTAAGTTTTTAAAAAACAATAAAGCACAACCCAAAAAACATTCTGTTATTTTGTAAGTTTTCAGATTTTTAAACTTGTCAGCGATAGCTATCTATGACCCCGTAAAAGATAAAGAGTGAACAACTCAGGTATAGCAGCAATAGAGAGAGGCTCATGATAGAAGGTAATTGCTTGTGATCTATTTAAAGGAAACGCCGATGTTATAAATACTAAAGTGTCGACGATCAGAGGTTAAATCTTAAATATCTTCAACCAACGCTCAAACACAAGTATGGATCCCTATCATCGTCAATTACAAATATCGTCTTTATCCTGCCATCGTAGGCTATGCGTCAGTCTAATCAACTTTTTATCGATAGCAAATAAGCCATAATGGTGGATTCTATTATTTTTTCAATTCAGAACCTCTTTGTTTCCTATTGGTATCGTGTAAAATAGCAGTTTGATTTTACCTATAACCTGATACTCTGACTTCAAAGTGGATATAGAATGTATATATTGGTTTTGCAGTGGATTTAAAAATTTTAGCTTCAGCCAGAATTTTTCAAGCCGTCGTATAATCAAGAACTTGCACTCGATGTGGCAGTGAAGACACTCATTCAGGTATAACTTAAAGCTGGCTTTTAAATCAGCTTTTATTCAGCTAGGATTTTACTAAGTTTGAACCCGTCGCATCCCTTTACTGACCACAACATTAGGCAGACCATAGACGCTTTAATAGCCGATGGTCAGAACGTTACCGCCTGGGCAGTACAATCACGTCTTGGTGGCGGCGACTTTGCACGAATACAGCAAATTATCGATCAAATATTTCCTGCGCAACACAAGCAAAGCCCCCAAAATATCAGTCCGGCCATGCAGTTCACAGCCGATAACGGCGCTTTAAAAAAGCCCCATACTGCTCAACAATTTAGCCCTCCCCCTCGCGCTGCTGACATCATAGACAAGCAGATGCCGACCGGAATTGAAGCATCTATGTACCAAATGCAAACGAGTTTGGGACAGATGGCAAATCAAATTTGGAGTGATGCGGCAGAAAATGCAGAAGGACAAGTAAGAGATAAACTGTTTAGTGCCCAACAAGCCCATGCGGACGCAGTACAAGCACAAACAGAAGCGGAGGCGGCGAACAAGAAGATGCAGACGACAGTCTCTAGGTTGACGGCCGAGCTGGATGAACTAGATACCGATCACAACCAAGCCTTGTCTTCCTTAAAAGAAGCTCAAGCCTCTCTGCAAGAGACGCAGACCCAGAGAGATACATTACTCAAAAACGTTGCAACCTTAGAAACAGAAAACCAGGGACTGGAGCAAACTGCCTTTAATTCAAATATAAAAGCCGCCAAGGCTGAAGGCCTCTCGGAAATAATTAAAGAGCAACTCTCTCTGGCGAAACAGTCTGAAAAGCAGATCCAAAAAGAACTTGATCGCTCAGAAAAAAAAGTTAATGAATTAAACACAATAGTGCACAATACTAGTCAATCGCTACGCGACGAAATGCGCGATCGACAAGTGCCGTTGCACCCACAAAAAAGGCCTCAAACCACTCCCCCTGCCTCACCTCAACAATATCCCGCCCAAAAATTACCGCAACCTAATGCGGCCAATATTCCCAGTACACCCCCGACTCCGGCACAAAACCCTGCTGTAGAGCAACCACCCGCGCCGGCAGGTAGCTATCAAGGTAAGGTCATTAAAGACCTAGGCCACAGTTTAGTTATGAACAGAAGCAAGAATGTATCACCGGCTAAAACCCGCTCACTCAGTGATAAGCTCTTTGCCCGTAAGAAAAAACAACCTAACACCAACGACAAATAGGCCACTATCTCTTTAAGGTTGTGTCGTCTGGTTTGCCCCCTTTACTTTCACTGTGTTGTTGCGGTCTCTGCTGCTGAGTATAAGCTCATCACTAAATTGGCTTTTATCTGATTTAGCTAAACGATCATAAAGCAAAACATTGACACTAGCGGCTAAATTCATGCAGCCTATTGTCGGCACATAGACCACTGCATCGGCTGCATCTACCAATCGTTGGTCAACACTGCTGTCTTCTGGACCAAACACATAAATAGCTTGATCGGGATGTTCAAATTGCGGTAGAGCAATAGCACCTTCTACCAGATCAACACAGATTAATTTACGTTCAGAGGTTTTATAGGCTTTAAAATCATCAATATGATTTAACGGCACTTTTGCAGCGACTTTTTTAGTATCTGTATTAAAGCGCATTGCCTTGTCATACCTAGAGCCTGTATACACAACTTCATCGGCGCTGTAACAGCCTGCAGCGCGCATCACCGAGCCGACATTACTAGGACTTTTAGGGTCTATAAGACCAATCACTATGTTAGTTTTATTCATACATCAATTATTATCCAGTTAAGCAGGCCCAGCCTTAGTCATGTTGGCTGTGAATTTTAAATGGTTTCTTGTAACCACAATACGATGAGTGCCGCGAGTGCCGCCGGCTGTTCTAAAGGTAAAAAATGACCGCTGTCAGCCACTTTTTTTATATTCACCAGTGGCGATTGTGTTTGTATTGGATGCAGAGCATGCTCATCTACCAGCTGATCGCTGTCTCCAAAGCAGAACCAGCAGGGACGGGGAGTATCAACCATAGCTGAGCATAAATTCTCCCTTAATGACAATTCACTTAAATGATGCACTAAATCTGCGACGACAAAACTTTTATCCATACTTTGTATTAGCTTAATCAAAGCTTTATGACTATGCTGCAAAGGGCTTAAAAAACTCTTTACTCTAGCTTGACCTAACCCGTTGTAGCCGAGCTTGGCAATCCCATTAATTATTCTTTTGCGTTGACAAAGCTCTAAGTCAGGGAGTGCTTTAGGCATGTTAGATACGACCATTAAGCGCTCTAATTGAGCCGAAAAGTGCAGACTAAGTGCACAGGCTAAGTAACCACCCAAAGAAAAACCAATAACACTAAACAGCCGACCCGCACTGGCTAATTCAATCTGTTTAACCAAGTCGAGTACCACTAGTTCCATTTCACCTGTTTTTGCAATAGGTAAGTTAATGAGTTCGTGTTCATCACTCAAAAGCGGCCAAAGCTTAGACCATAAACGTTGATCGCAGAGGGTACCGGGAATAAAATAAATTAATGACATAATACAGCTTTCGAAAATAGGTTAAATAATCCTTAATTCGGCAGTCGAATCTAGGATTATTTAAACTGAAAAATTTGAGGAATCGATAATAGCGAGTTTATAAACTGATTACTATGCTTTGTAATACTGCCTGAGCGTAAAGTTTTAAGCGACCGGGCTCGGTGTCATTATATCTATGTTGCCGTTTATTTCTGCCAACAGCCAGTCTTCAAATGCTTTGATGTGGGGCTCTTCTTGTCTACTTTGTAAACTGAGCGCATAGTATGAAAAATTAACTTTAATTTTATGCGCAAACGGCATGACTAACCGACCAACATCGATATCATTTTGCGCTATCGCCTGCCTTCCTAGCACAATACCCGCGCCTGCTATCGCGGCATCTAAGGCATGGTCGGCGACATTAAAGTGCAAGCCTTTACTCTCTGGTTTGAAGTTATTGACGCCCATATGTTCAAACCACTGCTGCCAACTTGCCGTGGTGAAATTGTTAGTGATATAGGCATCATCGTAGATTAAGGTTTCAGAAAGTAATTTTTGCGCACTGATAGGCTGCAGTCTTTGTAAAAATTCAGGGCTACACAAAGGTACCATGTAATCATCGAATAATTTTTTAGTACTATAGTCTGGGTAGTTACCTGAACCAAATCGAATAGCCACATCCACATCGTCTACTTTTAAATTACTTAATGTCAAAGAGGCGGAAATACGCGCATCGATATTGGGGTGCAGCGCCATAAAACGGTATAAACGTGGGGCTAACCATTTTGCAGTAAACGCCGGTCCTGCTGATATAACCAATACATCGCCATTGCGTTTTTGTTGCAGTAATTGCATGGTTTGATTCAATTGTTCGAACGCTTGTTGTATTCCCGGATAAATCAATCTGGCGTGCTCAGTCAATTCAATCGCACGGTTTAATCTATTAAATAATTTGATGTCCAGAAATTCTTCAAGTTGTTTTATTTGATAGCTTAAAGCTGAGGGTGTGACATATAACTCTTTAGCTGCTAGAGAAAAGCTCATGTGGCGGACTACTGCATCAAAAGCACGCAATGAATTTAAGGGAGGAAGTCTCGTTGAGTTCATATAAAAAATCATACTCAGTTAAAATTAATTGAACCGAAGCTGTAGAATAACTCGTTTGTTTGATAATGACCAATACTCTATTATTGACTCAATCAACAGACAAGCCACAGAGTTTCTAGGAGAATAACATGAGTATTTACCCAAGCGAGATAGAGCAAACCAGTTCACAGCCTATCCATATTGACGCGGCGTTAATAAGACATTACAAGCAAGAGGCACACTTAGCTAGATCCATTAAATTTCACTGCACAATAAAGCGCATTCACAAGCCTTTGGTTAAGTTTTTCAAGCACAGAGCAGCAACCTAACTTTCGCCCATTGGCTTTTAAACGGGCAGCGTTTAGGGCCTTAGAATTCACCGTTTTAAGTGTGATTTACTGTGATAAATCATTGATGGACAATAGAGCTAACTATTCATTCAATCACTGTCTGTGTTGTTAGTTTCTTCAACTGCTCGGTCGGCTTTAGAGATATATTTATCTTTCTCATTAGGATTGAGTTTAGCTTTAGCTTTTTTCAAGCGTTTATTAAAAATTTGATTTAATTTTTTCTTACGGTTCACGAGATATTCCATTTTAATTAGATTGAATTTTAGACTGACTCGCATGTTACCTAGTTTTGATCTATAAACAAGATGCCCGCGACTGGAGCGAGGTTATTGAATCCGATAAGTTCAGCATTCGCAGTCGACGTTTGTTGATACCTGATTTCGTGGCTTCAAAGTGGATATAGAGTGTATGATATTGGTTTACAGTGGAATTGAAAAATATTAGCTCCAACCTTAGGTTAAGTGGGTATTTTTCAAACCGATCTAGAATCAACAGATTGCTCTGGATGCTACTGTGGAGTCAGTGATTCAGGTCTAGATAAAACTAACTAAGAGTTTATATTATATGGCATTAACAGGTAATTACCTCATTACCGGTGCGGCGAGTGGCATTGGTGCCGCCACCGCAAAAAAAATAGCGGGTCCCAATTGCAATCTTTTATTACAGACTCGATCGAACATCCAAGATTTAGAAACAGTAAGCCGTGTTTGTCTCATTAAAGGCGCCAAAGTTACAACGCTAAAGCTTGATTTAACCGATCCAGCGCAAAGCCAACAATTGATAGACACTGCCAAGCAAAATTTCTCCAGCTTGCACGGTGTTGTTAATGCTGCTGGATATCCCGACTGGCATAATTTCGATTCTCTGTCAGTCGATGATTTGATGCAATCAATGACACTTATGCAGCAAAATACGTTTATGCTACTTCAACAGTTAACTCAAAGACTGCAATCAACCAAAGGCAGCTTTATCGGTATCAGTTCATTTCTAGCCCATAAAATGAAAGTGGGTGCCAGTATCACCCCAGCCACCGCGAGTGCTAAAGCCGGTTTAGAGGCTTTGATAAAATCTTACGCAGTAGAATATGCACATACCGGTATTCGCGCTAATGCCATAGTGCCGGGCTATATAAAAAAGGATGGCAGCCAACATGCAGGGATTAACGTGGAGGCACTGGCGAAAATCAAAGCCCGTATTCCCGCTGCGAGACTTGGGCTGCCAGAAGAAGTGGCTGCATTAGCGCAATTTTTGCTCAGCGATCAAAGCCGTTATATCACTGGCCAATTACTGCACATCGACGGTGGTTTATTACTCAGTTAGAGCTAATTGAGCGATGTCAAAATGGCGCTCAATTTTACTCTATCAACCCTTTCAATTTCACTGTTAGGTAAACCCTGCATCCACTGCCCTTGAATTGAGCACTCTCCCGACTGAGGGCTTTACACTCATCCTAGAAACCTTTCGGACTTGACGCTAATCTACTGCGAAAAATCAGAATTTGGCCATATCCTCAGCTCTCTGCTTATATAGCACGCTATTAGACTCGAAAGATCAATAAATCTGTCTCAAATCTATTTTTCTCGCTACGATCAACTAAGCCCGACAAGCGGATTCGCCGTTGAACCTAAATTCGGCAGTCGAATAACAAAAGTCTGCACAATCTCTTGATGCACCTAGAAAACTAGAAAAATGTCTCATCGACAACAAGGTGACCACGAATTTTTCTAATTTGATTTGCACACCAATATCTAGCACAGCTTTTTCGCGCCGAACTGCCGAATCTAGGTTGGAAGGCTCTCAAAGATAAACCTAGTGCCTTTATTGTAGCTTCGCCCTGATAACGTCACTTCAGCGGTTCTTCAAACTTATGTTTAGCCTCTTCCAATAGCATAAAGGCTTTATGGTATTTCTCTATTCTGGCTAAATCTTTAGCAGAGACTCCCCTCAAGCGAGTAATATCTGAATTATGCTCTAAATCTTTGCGTTTGACTCTAACCGCATCATAATTGTAGCTAATGTTTTTAATGTAGACCTTTAAATAATCATCACCGCGCCGATGGGTCAATAATTCTAGTGCTTTAGTTACTCTATTGCTAAAACCTTGTGCTTTAAGCGTTTCTAAACTGATCAACCCATGACTATCTTCAATGACATCGTGCAACACGGCAATGATAGCCAATTCAGAGTCAAATAATAACTGTGTCATCAAATGCAGAGGATGAAGAATATAAGGCTTGCCACCTTTATCAAATTGGCCTGAGTGCGCTCTTGTGGCTATTTCAATTGCCAGCCCTAACTGCTTTTGTTGTTCCATATCAGCTCCCCAAGGCATTCGTATGTGATTGAGTTTGTATAGAGATCTTAAAAACAGGCTTGATGTGTGTATTAACCCCTGCCACTTGGCTATTAGGTCGCAGGCTGATTTAAAGTGCTGAAGAAATTCAATCAATGCGCCAAATGATTAGAATCATAATATTGCTCAACAAGTCTTAATATTATAGCGTCAAAAGACGCGGATAACATTGCACAAAAAACCTGCGCACTTAGCTTGCCAAACACGCAGTTCAACAAAGCATTTACTAGCCAATTGCGCAGCTCTAATATCCCGGTAGATAATGCGTTACTCGGTGAGTCTTTTAGGACTTGATCTCGGTTTCCCTTAGGATTTTCAGCGAATTTCAAGCTAATTAGTAGAATATTAGCTTATTGACTGATCCAATGGCAGGCAAACAGCGTAAGTATTTTAAATAAATTGGATACTGATAATGGTCAACTTGAATCTAAAAATCTTCGCTAATCTTATCAGCTTTAACCTGATTTGGACTTTAAGTGTTTTTCTAGGAAATAGCGCATTGCCTTGGGTTCTTCTGTTATTAATCATCCATTTTATAATAATATCAGAGCCATTGATTGAATTAAAAATTGTTACCGCTACCGCTTTGTTAGGCTATAGTATCGATTGTTTATTGACATTATCTGGCTTTTTTAAGTTTGACCAAGTTCAGGGAATTACTCCAATTTGGTTGGCATTTTTATGGCTAGGCTTCAGTTCAACCTTAGGCCATAGCCTGAGCTTTTTTGCGGGTAAACCTCTACTCTGTTCTATCTTTGGTGCAGTTTCTGGGGGTCTGACTTATATAGCAGCAGCGCATTTTAACGCCGTTGAACTGGAGCATAGTATTAGCGTTAGCTTTGTTGCTCTGGCCGCTATTTGGGCCTTGCTGTTTCCCGCTTTGGTAAGCTTAGATTATTCTTTAAGGAAAAAATTATGTTAGCAAGAGCTTGCTTATACGTACTTATTTTTTATTCAGCCACTGTTTCAGCACAAGTCATTCCCAGTCACTTCAAATCAGTTAGTCACACTACCCTAAGCATATTGTGGTTTGATATTTATAAAGCTGAACTTTTTACCCCTGCCGGTATATACAACGGTTTTGAAGGCCCTCTAATCCTAAAACTCAATTATCTGCGTAACATAAGTCAGGACGATTTACTGAGCGAAACAAAAAAGAATATCCTCAAATTTACCAAGCAACCTCAAGCAGCGCTTTGGTTAAAGAAGTTAAAAGCTATATGGCCCGCCATTGAAAAAGGCGATCAGTTAGCTTTTTGGATTGATGTTCAAGGCGCCGGACATTTCTTTTTCAATGATCGCTGGATAGGTTCAATTGATAATCCAGCTTTTAGCTCGGCGTTTGTGCAGATATGGCTTTCAAAAAATAGCAGCTATCCGAAATTGGCAAAACAACTCAGAGGAGAGCTCAATAATGAAATATCTAAGTAAGGTGTGTTTTATGCTAAGTATCCCTTTTTTAACAGCCTGTGCAGCAGACATTGATCAATACGTTAATGTAAAGCCAGAGTTAGACCTGAGTACATTTTTCAACGGCCATCTAGAGGCTTACGGGATAGTGCAAGATTACAAAGGGACTGTAAAACGCCGCTTCACTGCCGATATTGTCGGACAGTGGCTTAACGATAAGGGTATTCTAGATGAACAGTTTTTGTTTGATGATGGCGAGCAACAACATCGCTGTTGGAAGCTAAACAAGTCAGGAAAGCAATACACAGGCACTGCAGGTGACGTGGTAGGTGAAGCGCGAGGCAAGGTTGCGGGCAATGCGCTTAATTGGAAGTATCAGTTGTCAGTGCCTATAGATGGCAAGCACTGGAAAATAAGTTTGGATGATTGGATGTATTTGGTGGACGAAAACAACTTAATTAATCGAGCAAAAATGGTCAAATTTGGATTAGAAGTCGGTCAGATTACCTTGTATATTCGTAAAGTTTCAGAACAAGCTCACCGGCCATTAACCCACAATTGCAGTTTGTAGAGGAAAGTTCATGTCTAATAATTCACCTTGGGAAAGTGTTTGGATAACAGGTGCGGGTCGCGGCATTGGTAAATCTTTGGCTTTATTATGCGCACAGCAAGGCATGACGGTTTATGCCTCTTCACGCACTGCCTCCGAGCTTGATAGCTTAGTTCAAAGCTGCAAAAATTTTTCAGGTGTGATGATACCCCTGCCATTGGATATCACTGACGTCGAGGAAATAAGTAAGATAATGCAGCGCTGGGATGATAGCTCAGGACTGCCTGATCTGGTAATTCTAAATGCAGGTACACATGATCCATTTGCTGCCGATTCCTTCAGTGCGCAACGCGCTAAGCAGCTGCTAGATATCAATCTACAAGGCACGATTAACTGCCTTGATCCCATATTGAAGCGGATGTTGATTAGGGACAGCGGTCAAATAGCCGTGATGGCATCTGTGGCCGGATATAGAGGCCTGCCCACTGCAGGTATTTATGGTGCAAGTAAAGCCGCACTGATAAACCTTTGCGAGGCCCTCAAACTCGATCTGCTGCACACTAACCTTAAATTACAAGTGATTAATCCGGGGTTTGTGCGTACTTCCCTAACGGATAAAAATGATTTCAAGATGCCCGCTCTGATAGAATCTGAAGAGGCTGCTGCAAGAATTATGCAGGGCCTTTTGAGTAAGCGCTTTGAAATTGCTTTTCCTAGGCGCTTCGTCTGTGCGTTAAAATTGCTACGTATTTTGCCTTATAGCTGGTACTTTAAGCTAATAGGAAAAAATATAAGCAATTAATTTATTTACAGCTTGTCGAACCTAGCGAGAAAAAGTAGATTTTAGATAGATTTTCGGGTCTTTTGAGGCTAATACCGTGCTATTTAACGACAAACAGCTGTGAGTGTGATTAAATTCTGATTTTTCGTAGTCGATTAGCGTCAAGTTCGACAGCCTCTTAGACAGGAGTTTTATTGGTATGGATAGTTGGTTAGTTAAATATGTTGATGTACTTGAAAACCTCAACGCAGATAATCTCGACTCTCTGCGCCACGTAACCGCAGATTCTATTCACTTCAAAGACCCTTTTAATGACAGGCAAACCCAGGAAGGTTTTATGCTGATCATGGAGGATATGTTCAAGCAATTGCCCTATGTGCGTTTTAAAGTCCATCGATCCGTGCAGATGGATCAGGAAGCTTTCATCCACTGGAATTTTGAGGGCAATAGCCGGCTAACAGGAGAGTTTAATTTTGACGGTATCAGCCTGTTAAAAGTCGATGATGCCGGAAAAATAATCCTACACCATGATATTTGGGACGGATCAGCTTTGATGGAGAGGATACCTTTTGTAAGAGGTATCATTCGCACTCTGCGAAAAAAGCTATCGCACCAATAATCCGCGTTTGGATATCACTTAAGGTACTATTCTTGGATTTATTGTGGTTTCAAAAACCTCCCTATTGGGAGGTTTTATTATCCGCATGGCAAAGGACGTAAAAACCCACATCAATAGTGCCGTGCTCAAATCCACCCTGACAATACGCGAGGTAATATCGCCACAATCGATAGAAGTGTTCGTCAAAGCCCTGATCATTTAACGTATTCCAAGATGCCTCAAAACCTTTAGACCACTGTTTAAGGGTAGCAGCATAATCTTGCCCGAATAGCTGGTGTTTTTTCAACACAAAACCATGCTCACTGATTTTGTCTTTTAGCACACTAACACTGGGCAGCATTCCACCGGGAAAAACGTAGCGCTGAATAAAGTCGGCCTGTTTTCGATAGACATGAAAGCGTTCATCTTCAATGGTGATTATTTGCAATACCGCATTGCCACCGGGTTTCAACACACGTTTGAGTGTCTTAAAATAAGTATCCCAGTGAGCCTCGCCCACCGCCTCGAACATTTCAATAGAGACGATGGCATCGTACTGTTGATCAAGATCACGATAATCCGTGAGGCTAAAACTCACCTGATTGCTCAGTGCACTATCAGCTACCCGTTTGTTAGCCCAGCTAAGCTGCTCATCTGACAAGGTGATACCATGTATATTCAGGTCATAATCTTGACCGGCTTGCTCTGCAAAACCGCCCCAACCAGAGCCTATTTCAAGCACATTTTGTCCGGCTTTAGCTTCTAACAACTCCAGTATACGGGCGTTTTTGTTTTTCTGGGCAGACACTAAGGACTCTTCAGGATGCTGATAAAGCGCTGAAGAATAGGTCATGCTTTGATCTAACCATTGCTTATAGAAATCATTTCCCAGATCATAGTGAGCAACGATGTTTTTACGACTTCCCTTACGGCTGTTGTCTCTTCTCCAATGGTAAATATTATCAAATACCTCGGTTACAAAACTTGCTTTTGACAAGCCCACAAGCGCAGCTTCATAAGCCAGAGACCATTTTACTAACGCCGTAAGATCACTGCTTTTCCACTCTCCTAATAGATAGCTTTCTGACCACCCATTGGTACCGCCAAAATACAATCGCAGTAAGGGCCGTAGGCTATTTAACCTGACATTAGCTCGAGGATAGCTCGAGCCAAACTCACAGGTAAAGCCACTGGGAAACGCTACCTCTAAAGTACCGCAATGTAAATTAATCACCCCTTGCAGTTTTTTAATTATCTTAGTTTCTAACCAAGTAGGTCTAGGCGCGTTTGCCTCTGTTAAAGAGGACTTATAATTGTTCATACTGTGAAACTCCACTTTTATCCTGCCAACTAATACTATTGCTTTGACCTTCTAGCCTAGGCTGAATAATCAACTTTTTGCGCCATAACCTAAGAGCTTCCCAATGGATGCCAACGACCACTTTTAAGGTCATCAACGGGTATTTGAAAAATACACACAGCAGAGAGATGTCATTGAAAGAGCGAAAATTTCCGGTAAATGCTGCATACAAAATAGGTTTTTTATTATCTGGGCTCACGTCTCCCTCTGTTTGGCGAATACAAACAGCCACATTTTTATCCGGCGGCTGAATACGAAAATAATAGGAGGTCTGCATCGGCATAAAAGGGCTGACATACAGCTTCTTATTACATTTATGTCGCACTGTTTTATTAGCGCCTTTGACATTCGGCTCTACATTAAACAGATAGCTATGTCGCGAGCCGAAGGTGTTGCTTACCTCATAGAGGATCACTTCTAATTGTCCTTCACTGTTGTAACAAAAATAAGTACAGATAGGGTTAAAGGTGAAGCCCAAAATACGCGGGTAACAGAGTAAAGTTATCTGGTGTGTCGCACTGCTGTAACCTCTATCAACCAATAATTGTCGAATATAAGCCGCTAGATTACCCTCACCAGAACCGTGATCTTTTTCACTAAAAGAGAACATATTGAAGCGATTGACGGAAAACAAACGCTGCTGATTTAAACGCCCAAGCTCATCCAAATTAAGCAACATGCAAAACACTCGGTAGCTAAACCTATGTCTGACTGGATGGTTCCGATGGTGCATAACCATCCCGGTATAGAGGCATGATTTTAGGGCATTCAAAGGCGATTGCCTGTTAATGGTTGGCGAATATTACTGCGCAATATATCTTCCACAAATATACGGCTATTCTTATCTTCTAACTTCCAGGGACGCGATACACCGCCAAGCTGTTCAGCCACCGCGAGCCCTGACTGCAAACCATCTTCATGAAAACCATAGCCAAAATAAGCCCCACAGAACCAAGTATTTTGAACACCTTGTAATGTCCAAAGTTTTTGCTGAGAGCGTAGAGATTCTTCACCAAACTCAGGATGATCGTAGAAATAACTGCCGATAATACTGCCCTCTTTTGGCTCATGTAACGGATTCAGAGAGACGAATATAGGGGTGTCGGTTGTCAGCGGTTGTAGCTTATTCATCCAGTAGGTGATTGAAACTTCTTGAGATTGGTCTCTTTTACCTTGGGACATATAATTCCAACTAGACCAAGTCGGCTTGCGTTTAGGCATTAAAGATTTATCCAAGTGCAAATAGGCTTTGTTGCGCTGGTAGGGAAAGTCATCCAGTAATTGCTTTTCACTCTCTGTCGGTTGCTCCAATAGAGACAGAGCCTGATCTGAATGGCAGGCCAATACCACATCATCATAAAATTCACGATTGCCGTGATGATCTTCTATGATGACCTGATTTTGATTGCGAATGATTTTATGAATCCGGCTATTAAGCCTGATTTTTCCCGCTAAATCAGCGGCAATAATATCAACATATTTTTTACTGCCTCCGATCACCGTACGCCATTGCGGTCTGTCTTTAAATTGCACTAAACCGTGATTCTGACAAAAACGCATAAAGCCACTGGCTGGATAATTGAGCATTTTATCGACGGGAGTTGACCATATGGCCGCTCCCATAGGTAGAAGATGATCGTATATGAATTCTTTACCATAACCTTGTTGTTTTAAAAGATCGCCAAGTGTTATTTTGTCCAGATCTTTCTGATTCATCATACTCTCTGATTCACGATAAAAACGCATCAGCTCTTTGATCATACGCCAAAACGACGGACGCAGTAGATTGCGCTTTTGAGCCAACAAGCCAGGTAACCCTGAACCTGAATATTCAAGTTCCCCGTCATTGATAGACACTCCAAATGTCATCTCAGTGTCGCATGTTTCTATGCCCAAAGTTGCAAAGAACTGAACAAGATTAGGGTAATTAACGGGATTGTAAACGATGAATCCAGTATCAACATCAACTTGCTGATTGTCTAAATCAAATGAAACGGTATGCGAGTGGCCTCCCAAACGATCATCTTTTTCATACAAAGTCACTTGATGGGTTTTGTTGAGTAACCATGCACAGCTTAAACCTGAAATACCAGAGCCGACTACTGCTATTTTTTTGGGGCGCGTAGCCTCTGTTTTTATCATATAATCCATGCAAATTAGTATTATCAGAACATGTTACGTATAAAACAATAAAAAAGATCACATTTAAAGCCTTTAACTAGAAGATAGCTTTTTACGCAGTAGTGAGCGGGAGTAATTCAAGGCAAAAAGCAGACGAAAAAATCAAAAAACATTGCTCATATCTTCGGTTCCTCGCAACATAGGCTAAGTTCGAGAGACGCCTAAGGCCTTTTTATGGTATTTTTTGTGATCTACTAATAGTGATGCGACGTAAAGGGACTTATGAATAAAAAACAATCAGCTGAAGATTTAAAAAATGAAGAAGCTATTGAACGGGCAGTTACTGCAACAGATTGGAGCGAATTGCTTTCTGCCTTAGCTGTAAAAAAAGATAAAGCATCTTATATTTTTTTATATCAGCACTTTGCACCTAAGGTCAAAGCTTATATTGTTCGTTTAGGACTTGTTGAAACAACGGCAGAAGAGCTAATGCAAGAGACGATGTTGTCTGTATGGCGAAAAGCGCACCTCTACAATGCAACAAAAGCCGTGGCCAGTACTTGGGTTTTCACTTTAGCAAGAAATAAAAGTATCGACTGGATGCGCAAACAGAAGTACCCAGAGTATTCTCTGGACGACTGGCAGGAAGAGCCTGATGAAAATATTCAAAATCAAATCGAGGGGGGGGAGCAAATGGTAACATCAGATAGAATGGCTAAAGTCATCTCACAGTTACCAGAGCAACAGAGCCAAGTCATTTACATGTCTTTTTATGAGGGCCGCTCTCATTCTGAAATATCAAACAGACTAGGCATTCCGTTAGGGAGTGTGAAATCAAGAATTCGACTAGCCTCGAATAAGATAAAAACGATATGGGAGGGTGGTATATGAATATCAAACATCATCTAGATGAAGCGACACTGGTGAGTTACGCCGCAGGATCACTATCACAATCAATGGCATTAGTAGTGGCCTGCCATCTCTCCATGTGTTCGACCTGTAGAGACAGCGTCAACGGCATTGAAGCGATAGGTGGCATGTTATTAAATAGTTTGGATCCGGCTGATATTAACGCTGATTCTTTAAATAAAGTACTTGCCTGCCTCGATGAAGAGCCTTGTGTTTCAATCGATAGCGAGCCTTTTATAAACCTTTCGAGCCGCAAAAAAACTATCAAAACCAACGATAATTATGTTCCTTCACCGCTGCGCGATTACGTTGGAGAATCACTCAATAGCATTGACTGGAAATTTATCGTGCCGGGTATCTACTCTTACGATCTTGCCTGTAAAACAGAGCGTGGCGGTGTATCGCGTTTGTTGCGTATAGCACCTGGAAAAGCAATGTTGCCGCACAGACATGATGGCAGTGAACTGACATTAATTCTTCGTGGCTCCTATTCCGATGAAATAGGGCGCTTTACATTAGGCGATGTGGCCGATCTGGACAGTGAAATTGAGCATCAGCCATTAGTCGACAGCAATGAAGATTGTATTTGTCTGATAGCCACAGATGCTCCGTTAAAATTTAAAACATTATTAGGCAAAATTGTGCAGCCAATAACCGGGTTTTAAGAGGCATCAAATGAATAAATTTAATGCCGATAAGCTGTTGCTGTCTAAGTGGACTGCAACAGCTCCTATCAATAAGAAGAAGCATTTTCTGGTGGTTGAACTGATGAGAGATGAATTCAACCAGCAAATAGTATCTTGTGTCCTTGAGGCTGTTATCGATAAAGAACAATTCAATACAGATTGGCAGGATCTAAAAAATTCTGAGCTTTGGATTCAGGGCTGGAAGTAAACACTTACTCAGCCCTACCTCTATTAATTTGCTTTGATTTTCTATTAATACATTAACAGCAATAACTACCTATTGTGGTTATTCTTGCTCTAGCTTGAACAAGACTAAATTTTTAAGAAAGGCAACAAGGGCATTTTTGTCACTGTGTGCTAGTTCGAGATAATTTTGCTTGGCCATCTCAGCCTCACCGCCATGCAACACAATAGCTTCATCTAAGGTTGTCGCCCTGCCATCGTGCAAGTAGGGAGCGGTTGAACCTACGCCCCATAACTCCTTAGTAATAAAGTTCGCCGCACCGGTGCCTACTTCATCAATTGATTCTGCCAGTGCCACTCCCATATCATGACGTTTCAAATCACCGTAAAGTTCGACAATCGTCGCGCCATTAGAGTCCTTTTTAAAATTCCCTAGATGAATTTTTTTGCCATTTTCAAGTTCAATTATGTTATCAGGTAGGTCTTTTGTTAAATCAAAGCTGATCGCTTTTGCCAATGCTAACCCTTCACTAACGGGATCTTGTCCGGCGGGAAAAATTTGATCTCTATATCCCGGATGGCGACTAGGCTCACTATAGACAGGATTGTTTAAGGTCATTCTAGGAGTGTGACAACTACTGCATTTAGTGCTATTAAAAAGCTCTTTTCCCAGTCTGATCTGAGAGTCATGGTCTTTTTTCAAGCGCTCAATTAAACCTAAACCCGATAACTCTAACAATGTAGTAGGTCGTGGCTGAGCTGCCTGATAAATCACTAGGGCGGTTATATCACCAACACTTAGCTCATTGTTGACGCCGTCATAATCTGCATCAACATCAGCACCGACTAACTCGGTAGATTGGAGTCCCAATTCATTATTGCTGGCGCTGCGCACAAAATCGCGAACATTACTTCCAACACCTTTCCATTCTAAAGGTTTAACGATTAGATCGAGGTCTAAGCCAATCACCCTACTAGTGTCGATGTGGCCATCAGCATCGACCGAAATCGAGCCAAAATTAATACCTTTAGCCGTCAGTGGTGCGATCACTGTTTGCGAGTGAATCGCCGCTTGAGCAATCATTCTCTGCCGCTGCTGGTGTAGCTCATCACTCATTTCTTCAGCGAGCAACTGTAAAGCGCCGATTCCGAACATATGTGTCGGCTGCCGAGTAATGAATTGGCCTATATCACCAGTGCGCAGCGGGTCTCTGACATTATTCATTACTACTTTGCCTGCACCATCGCCAAAAGGTACACCATGGCAAGCTTCACAGCTCTGGGCATTAGGCCCAGTGACACGTTTGGGCAGATGCCCAGCCCATTGGTCGATTAAATTCAAATCTGCGCGAGGTACTAAACTCATCAATTGGCCATTGCCGATGTTAGCGCCAGCTCCTTCACTCGTTAAGAAGGTGTGCTCAAAGAGCTCGTCACCCATATCGAAGGCCCTATGAAAGGCCTCTAAACTGTTTGTCTGATTTAAAGTATTCAACTCAGACTGCTCAATATGCTGATATTTCTCAGCGTAGATGGCACTGGTAAATGTTAGCGCACTGATTAAAAGGTAAGATCTAAGCTTGGTTATAAAAGATTTTGCTCTAGGTGACAGCATTTTTTATCCTTATTGTTGAATCGAGACATAACGAATCTAATGTCGGTTAAATCAAGCCAGCATCTTATTTTAGATTGAGCCCCTTGGACTATGATTGCGCTGAGTAATAGGGCGTTAAAAACAAACTCAAAATCCTCATATATAGGAATAAACTCGTGTATTTTGCTTTTTTTTGCCTTTTTTTACCTGCCTTCGCTACTGAGTGAAAAGATCTCAGATTCAATATCTACTGGGGTTTTGGCAGGGCTAGCCCCTGAATGCGCAATTTTTATCACGCCAAACTGCGCAAAACCTGAATTAAAGTTAAATCAAAGTGGCTCGTTGTCGGCAAAAAATTACTGACATGGCATTGCTCAATACCGCTTATCCTGAACATAAAAAACTAACGATGATTACTCTAAGACAGGTTTCTTAATCATTTCCGGCCAATTGGCAAGATGCTGAATTTACGCAATAAGCATTGTTAACTCAGGCATTCTCCTAGACTACGAGCAGTTCTGCATCGTTAGTTAAGTTGTTGATCCCCGTTAAATCAATACTGTCTGCATCTATGTGACCCCGCTCTAGATAACTCTCTACGATTTCAGCCATCGTTAGTTGCTCACCTTCCTCACCCAAAAATTTAGCCAGGTCCAATTGAGCGCTATGCACAACCTGCTCACCGTCGTGCTCGAAGCTTACTTCCATTGCCAGAGTGCCATCCTCATTCATATCTAACTCTATATGGCGGCTCTTAATCTCACCTTCAGACGTTAAGCAACTTATATCTATATCGATACCACTATCTGCTTTGTCTTCACTGAAGGTAATAGTCTGTGAACGACTTTCATCACCACTGACAGCGTTAATCACCACAGTCCCGTCGTCGCCATCTTCGATAGTCAACATGCGGCTGTGCAGCTCACCATCACGTCCAGTGAAACTGGCTGTCACTTGCACGCTTCCATCTTCGTTAACTAAAGAAGTCTGAGTAAAATCTTCAGGCTCAGGTCTATTTTGCTCTCTGCCCTTGTGCATCGCTTTTCTCATGATTTAATCCTCGTTGGTTAAATATAATTTACTTTACGTGTGATAATTTCCCACGCTTGTTGGTATCATAGGTGAGATTTAATCCCACGTAAAGTTTTTCTAGACTTTTTTTCTTATCAAGTTAACCTTAGTGTTATTTGCGCACTGCACACTTGGAAGTAAATACCGATGAAATGTTTCTATGGATAACCTCAGCCAACTACTCGGCAAGTCTATAAACACAATATTTAGACCACTGGTACGGTTGTTGATTGAGTATGGAGTTACTTACCCGCAACTGTGCCTGCAGCTAAAAAGCTTATTTGTTGAAGTGGCTGATCAGGAGATGCCACTCGATGGCAAGCCGCAAACGTTGAGCCGAATAAGTTTACTCAGTGGGGTACATCGCAAAGACGTCAAACGCATCATTGAGAATCAGCTGAGTGTCAGCCCAGTCAATTCCGATGCATCACTGAGTGCACGAGTGCTAGGCTGTTGGCTGGGAGACCCTCTATACATTGACGACGATGGCCAACCCGCGCCACTGCAAAGGCTGAATGACGGTTCTCAAGCGCCGAGCTTTGACAATTTAGTCTCTTCTATCAACAAAGATATTCGACCGCGGGCCCTACTCGACGAATGGTTGCGCACCGGTATGGTCCTCTTAAATAGCGAAGGCCAAGTCGTCTTAGACCCCAACAGTTTCGTCACTGAGAAAGATTTAGATCAGCGGCTGCATTTTTTCGCTAGAAATGTGCGCGATCACATGGCTTGTGGGGTACAAAATTTACTGCCACACTGCAGCGAAAAACTACTCGAACGGGCGGTTTTTTACGACGGTCTTTCGGCGCAATCAGTGTCGACGTTACGCCACCTAAGCCAAGAACTGGCGATGCAACAGTTGCAACAGATCAACCGAGAAGCGCTGCGCTTGGCTAACAGTGATCTAAGCAGACCTGATGCCAATAAGCGCATGACTTTTGGCTGTTATTTTTATCAGGCAGATCAGGACGAACCCCCTCAAGTGGATCTCTCAAAATGATCTACTATCACTGGTTAATCATTGGCATTAGCGCCATACTATTAGTCGGCTGCAGCCAGATTATCCAAGAGGAAGTGGCCTCCGAGGGCATCTTTGAACAACAATTTATCGCAGACTCAGGCCGACACGTTCCACTCAATGCTGACCAGCTAGATACTATTCAAATGCAAGAATTAGTTGACGAGCGGGGTATCGGTGGCTCAGGCCGCCACGATCCACTCAATGCTGACCGGCTAGAGACTATTCTGGTTGACGAGCGCGGCATCGGAGGCTCGGGCCGCCGCGATCTACTCAATGCTGACCAGCTAGATACTATTCAAGTCCAAGAACTGGTTGACGAGCGTGGCATCGGTGGCTCAGGTCGTCGCCTGCAGTGGCTGGCCCAATTACAAAGCGGTGAAAAAATCGGAGTATTAGGTACCATTAATGCTTTTGGTAGCATCTGGGTTAACGGTCTGCGCATTCACTACAGCGCCGATACGCCAGTGACAATTGATGGGAAAAGTATCAGTGGCCAACAAATTCGCTTAGGCCAGCGTGCAGTATTGACGGCGCAACGGCGCAACGGTTTATTGATTGCCGATAGTATAGAACTTATCAATGCTGTGATCGGCCCAGTTACAAAGGTAGACCTTAATCGCGCGCAGTTCACTATCTTGGGCCAGAAGATAAAGCTACAAAGCGCAACGGTCAATAATCTGGTTGGTGCGGGTCTGCCCGAGGTAGGAGATTGGTTGCAAATTGCCGGTTTGCGAGATGCCCAACAGAATATTTTGGCCAGCTCTATCACTGCCGCTGCGGCTGAGTATCGGGCACAAAATAAAGTGCTAGTGCGCGGTCAGATCAACCGCACTAAAACAGGCTTTCGGATCGGCGCGAAAAATTTTACTCTGCCAAGTGATCGCTTTCTAGATAAAGATTTTGTGGTACTGAGCGGGCAATTACCCAGCCCAACTGCAGTCGACAACCTTAGGGCGCTTTCGGTAAAGCCGGTACTTTCTTTTATGTCGCGGCCAAATGTCAAGTTACTCTCGATCGAGCGCAGCGCTGACACTCAACAACAACCTGGACCCTATGGCCCTAAAACATCACCCTCGCAACAAGTCCACGGCAAGCTCCAAGTGATCGATATACAACGAAAAGAAAAAAGCAACTTAGTGAAATATCAAGGTAAGCCTAAAGCAGTGATTGACGCCCTTAACAGACATTCCCCTGCCGATAGACGAGATCCTAAAGCAAAACAACAAACCCCGCAACGACCCAGCACAGCAGATCAGGTTATCTCTGAAGATAGTGTTTCTGCAGACAGAACTAATAATAAACCTGGTGATCAGAGTCAAACAGCAGACAGAGGTCAGCAGGAGCGAAGTGCAGGTCACGGTGGGGGACATCAAGACGGAGCAAGTGGAGGTCAGAACGGCCCAGACGGCAATCAAGACGGACGCAGCGGAGGAGGCAGCGGAGGAGGCAGCGGAGGACGCGGAGGTGGGCAAGGTGGCCGACGCTAGCCTTCACTGATAGCATCCAAGAATCATGCTCAGACACTTGATCTGAAAACGTCCAATCAGTGACAGAGTCTGTCGGTGCTACTAACTTATCTTTTTATTCCCAAGGTAATTCACCGCTATGCGTTCGATACGCGCATGTGTTTTTGTAGCTAATAATTTTAGCCGTGCACTGATAAAGGTTATACAAGTTCGACTAAGTTCTGCAGTGAAATTCTAACATCGCAATACAAGGCGTGATGAATCAACTTCAAAGCATCCAATTGACTCGTAGTTTTTGCCGCTCAACGAGCCATTGAACCTAATTGGTAGGCTTTGGCCAGGTGATAATACTGTTTAAAAAAAGTAGGATATTTATCTGGGTTTAGTTTTACTGCCTGCCGCCTTGCGGTAAATTGTCGTTTTACGCTTGCCGAAAAATCGCTGTCATTGACCCGGTAATAGCTTAAAGGCTGGGTTATTCCCTGAAACAGCCAATGAGTTGATAATGCAATGCAATGCAGCTCCAGATCTCAATATCTTCCAACTGCCTTAAATGCTCATTAAAGTACATTTTTCGGTACCTATCAGAGCCCACCTCGTAATAGCTAACTCCATCTAGTGACGAACGTCTATTATTTGAATTTGAGGCTTGGTTAGCTCCAAGGAAATGGACTGTTAGACACGGGATGCAATTTACCTTCCTCGAAACGAGACAGCCGGAAAGGTTCTAATAAAGCAGATTTTGCACCGCATATTTCTTCGGCAACCAATTTACCTACACCTAACATTTTGAATCCATGATTTGAATCGGCGATAAAAAAGCAATTTTTTCGTACTCGATCAAAGACTGGAAAACTATCTGGTGTAAAGCAACCAATACCCCCGGATGGCTCATCCTTATACTTAATAATAGTGCCTTCAAAACGTTTTTGGCAATGTGCGAGAGCTGATACCCACATATGGGAAAATTGCGAGCCAACAATAAATTCTGCAGATTGAGGTCCATAGGGATCTACTTGCACTTTCGCTGCTGGTTTATCTACAATGAATGGAGCAGCACCGCCTTGAACGCCACCAAAATGGAAATCGGGCTTATAGTAAATACCCCACATCTGTTCAGTGATGAGTGATCCATCAACATCGGAAAACAGAGGAGCATTACTGTCTAAGTGAATAACGGGCGGCATTTTACCGTCATTCGTCATCTGCATCTTAGGATCTACGCCTAAGGTCCCTTCTTGCAAGGACCAATACAGCCACATTGGAACATCTTTACTGATTTCTGGCGTATCAGGATTTTTGATATTAACGGTATCAGGCATGTCTAGCATGTCCCAAAATGTTTTGGCCCAAGGCCCCGCACCTATCACTACATAGTCTGTTTCTATGGTGCCGCGTTTGGTTTCAACTGCAGTTATAGAGCCGTCACTCGCTTGTTTAAAGCCAGTCACTTCAACACCCGACATAATACGGACGCCTTCAGCTTCAGCTTTTTCTGCTAAACCGTACATTGCTTTTGTATTATTGGCATAGCCTCCTGGCATTTCATGAAGCACAGAAGTGATCTCTTTTGCCTGCCAATCATGAAAAATATTTTGCATGTATTGTCTACAATCTTTCTCGCCTTCGATAAAACGCGATTCGTAGCCTATTGCCTGCTGCTGCTGATAGATAGTTGCAATATCTTGGTGCATAGATTCGGGGCTTATTTGCATATAGCCCACTGGATGGTAACTATAAGTTACTGGATCGCTCTCCCATACTTTAACACTGTGCGCCATTAACTCTCGCATAGCAGGTTGAAAGTAATTGTTACGTATCACACCACAAGCGATACCCGTTGCACCAGCACCTATTCCCGATTTATCAACAACCATGATATCAACCCCACTGCCTTTGCCTTGAGCTTTTAGCTGCAGTGCCAAATGATAAGCTGTACTTAAACCGTGTATCCCAGCCCCTACAATGACGTAAGGAGATTTTGTTGGAAATGCCATCTTAAAACCCTATTATTAGTGACTGTCTTTGTTAGGATATTCAGCTATTGGTTAAACCTGAATTCGGCAGTCGAATCACGAAAGTATGCACAAGTTATTGATGCAAATTTAAAAATTTAAAAAAATAAAAAATATATTATCACCAATAAGGTGTCGCGAGCGCTGCTGGTTTTCGAATTTAAGCAGAATATTGTTAACGTCAATTTTCATTAATACCTCATACTTATCGATGACCTCAATTGAATGATGTTGAAAAGTATGGACTGTTTTTATTAACTGTTTGTCAGTGCTAAAAGTCCTCGCTCTTTACCCTTAAATTCTTGCATCGCATCACACAGGCTATCCCATAAATATTCTGCCGCTGCGCTATCACATAAAAGACTAAAGCATGGCTGGCCATTAAAATGATGATGAACCACGATAATATTAATTCTACCGGCAGAGGTTTGGGCAATACTGCCGAGGGGGAACGCTTCGCTACTCAAATCAACACCACAGAGCTTAGCCATTATTTTTCCCAAATACTCACCTGTGAGTAATAACCACGCATGGCTATCCTGGCAATAAAGAGCAAAGCACTGCTCTTTTGGTACCGTTGTATTCAATAGATTATCAATCTTAGAATAGCCACTTTGCTCGCAGTTTGTGTTGGCTAGTATCCAAAATTCCTTTTGGCTCAGGCGTAAAACAAGTTCACCGTTAGCTGACTTTTCTGCTTGATTTGGTTTCGCAGGTATAGGTAAACCGACAGAGAGTAAGTGTTGTGCAGCTTTTAAGCCCCTAAAACCTGTTCTCGGTAAATTAGAGAGATCGCACAAACTGACTGTTGCTTGCGGCTCAACAACTGAGTGAATAGAGACTGCGGCCCCTGCAATCTCTGTGTAATGTTTGGCACTGAGTTTATGATAAACAAAACTGCGTTTTTTAAATGTTTGTGGCGTAATCGCAGGCATTGCTATTTGCTCCTCTTATAATCGAAAGTAACCGTGCTGTTTATTCTGGCAATAGCCGTTAATGGATTTAGTTGGCTATTCAGATCTGCTGTCTTAGATTATCAGGATCATAAAAAGGCAGTTTTACAACGTCCGCTAGTATCAGTGCACCGCTATCTACTTTGATGTAGACAGTGTTGCCCACGGCACACTGGTGTATACCTACAAAGGCGAGGCCTATGATCATATCGAGTGTTGGCGAAAATTCGCACGAAGTAATATTGCCGGTTATTTTGCTGGTTAGATGATTGTCAGCGAGAACCAAATGTCCCTCTTTTGGCTTGTCATCTATGTTGAAATCTTTAGCTAATTTAAAACCCACCAGCTTTCTTGTCTGTGGCTGGGCTTGTAAAATATCAATCGAGCGACGGCCAACAAAGAATGGTTTTTTACGATTAACCGCCCAATCCAGCGATAACTCCGCTGGGTGGCTCATACTGTCAGTATCTTGGCTAACAATAATGTGACCTTTTTCTAAGCGTAAAAGTCGCTGAGTCTCTATCCCGAAAGGCCGAATATCGAAAGCGCGGCCCGCTTCAAGCAAGACATCCCATAATGCTTCTCCATAACGAGAAGGCACATGAATTTCGTAAGCCAGTTCTCCTACGAACCCAACTCTCAAAAAACGGGCTGGTATATCCACTACCTGACCTTCACGATAGGCTAAGTATGGAAAAGCCTCTGGGCTAAGGTCAGTATCTTTAACCAGTAATTCTAGTACTTTGCGCGCGTCAGGGCCTGCTAGGTTAACAGCAGAAAAAGCGGAGGTAACATTAGTTATATCAACGTCTAAGCGCCATTGAGTATTCCATCGCATCATGTCTCGATAGACATTATCGACCCCGCTGGTGGTCGCTGTCACATAGAAATGTTCGTCACTAATACGACATGAAACACCATCATCTATGACTACCCCCTGTTCGTTAGTTAGTACTGCGTAGCGCGTTTTACCTACAGGTTGTTTCAAAAACGTATAGCAAAATATCCGATTCATAAACTCAGCAGAGTCGGGGCCGCGCAATTCAATACCCCCGAGTGTGCTTACATCAATGATGCCTACTTTAGTCCTTACCTGCACTGATTCCCTGTGCATACATTGATCTCTATCTTTTTCATGACCATAGAAAGCAGGTCGCTGCCAGTTACCCGCGGGCATCATCTTAGCCCCTAAAGCTAAATGCCTACGATGCATGGTGGTGCGTCGATAAGGCGTAAAGATTCGCCCTGCTAAGTGCGCTAGCTTTTCAGGCGAAAAAGGTGGCCTTGCAGTGGTGACACCGGTTTGTGTCATATTTCTATCGGTAGAGTCTGCGACTAGTCTAGCGGTAGGTAAGGCTGAATGTCTGCCTTGTGAAGGGCCCATGCCTACCGTAGAGAAACGTTTCACGAGTTGGATATCCCGATAGCCCAAACGCGTGGCATTTACAATATCTTTCGCTTGTAAATCTTCATCGAAATCAACAAAATCTTTGCCTTTCGGGTGACTAAAAATAGGCCAATGGAAATTAACTTTACGCTGGCATTCAACATTAGGTACTGGCTGATCTAATGCTAAGCCAATATTATTCAGAGCGATTATAGCAGCGCGTTTGCCGTCAGTTAAGACCGCTGACAATGCATGTGTCGCATTCACAGATCCTGCTATATGCAGATGCGCAGGGAGCTTATTTAATGAAAATTCAGATGCCACATCATCATAGCTTAACTGCGCTCCGGCCTGACACAGCAACTGATAAACCGGCATATATCCAGCAGACATACAGACCAAATCACAGGCTATTTTAAAGCCCTTATTATTCACCGTTCCCTGTCCTGTAATAGCGCGTACCTCAACCCCTATAACCTTCTTGTTACCCTTGCTGGCCATTGCTTCATAAACAGTATGACCGGTAAATAGATCAATTTTCCGGTCTGCTAGGATTGTTTTTAACTCGTTCGAGTGAATGTCTTTATTCTCTCGCATATCAATAACAGCAGCAACGTCAGTCCCTTGGTCATCTAATTCTAGAGCAGTAAAATAGCCATCATCATTGCCTGTCAAAACTACCGCACTCTGACCCGGTTTGACTGCATAGTGCTTCATCAAGCGCATGGCTGCACTACTCATCATAATGCCCGGCAAATCGTTGTTACGAAAAACCACGTGTTGTTCAAAAGATCCAGAGGCGACGATGCACTCTTTCGCTCTGACTTTAAACATCCTATTGCCTTGGATCACAGGTAGGTAATTATCTGTAAACCAGCCATTACATGATGCTTTGGTAAATACCTTAATCCGTTGGTTTTGGGCTACTTCTGCTAATAAACGTACCCTTAATACATCGGCTACCAAGCCTTCTTGATCAAACCTGTGATAGGTTAATGAGCCTCCTAAAATCGGTTGCTCTTCAACTAATAATACCCTTGCGCCAGCTTCAGCAGAGGTAATTGCAGCGCTAAGGCCAGCAGGACCTGAGCCAACAACAACAACATCATAAAAAAGATATTCCTTGTCATAATATTGCGGTTTAAAGGTTAAATCTAGTTCCCCTAAACCAGCCTTTCTGCGAATAGTCGGTTCCCAGTACTTCCAACTGTCTTTATATTTTGAGAAAGGCATTTTGTAGAAAGATCTATAGTAAAAACCCACTGGCATAAAGCGTGAAAAATGACCTAAGAATGCATCAGAGTCATCAGCTAAAGAGCCATTGCAGTTTTGGCCCGTTGCAATTAATCCCTTTGCAATTTCAATTTTATCCGCTAATACATTTGGCTCGCCTTCTAACTGTACTAAAGTATTCGCATCTTGGCCGGCCATTGTTAGTGGTCCGCGTGGGCGATGGTATTTAAAAGAACGCGACATTAGCCATTGATCATTGGCCGCTAATGCACTGGCTAAAGTATCTCCTGCTAAGCCTTCAAACTGTTTTCCTTCAAAACAAAAAGATATCCGTCGGCGGCGGTTAATTAGCAAACCGGCTGGCGAGTTCAGTCTACTCATAATGGAGCCTCTACACTGTCTAGCATATAGAAATCAATACGCTGGTTAAAAAGCTCGCTTGCATCAAAAGTACGTATTACCTCATCACTTACGGTATGTCGTACGGCTATAAACCAGTAACCTGAAGGGGCATGTAGCCACCATTCGGTCACTATGCCAGCAATATTGTTCGAATAAAAAACGTAATCAGCCCACTCTTTATCGGTACAGGTCGTTGGATTCGGCATTTCACGAACTTCACCACCATGAACAAATTCGCTGATATTACGAGGCCCATTTAATGGACAGTTGATGATTTTCATCTGCTATTCCTCAAACTTTAATGCAGCCAGTTAGTGACTGGCAGCCGTTGCACCCATCTCGTTTACTTGCCTGAATGCATTGAAACGGTCCATTGCAAAGGGCGCTATTAAATCGGGAATTTTTCCGCCAGAGGCGACCAGTTCAGCCATGGATTTACCACAAATCGGCGTGGCTTTAAAGCCCCAGGTTCCCCAACCAGCATCCAAATAATAATTATCAACTGGGCTTAAGCCCATAATTGGGCTGTAATCAGCCGTCATATCTGTAATGCCTGCCCACTGCCGCATTAGTCGTAAATTAGCCATAAAAGGAAACATTTCTATCGCACTAGCCATTAAACTTTCTTTCAGCTCTAACGTCGAACGGGTGTTATACAGTGGATAAGGGTCCGAACCGCCGCCGAAAACAATCTCGCCACGGCTAGTCTGCTGCACGTAGCAATGTAAAGCTGATGAACTAACTAGCGGATCTAAGAAAGGTTTTACAGGTTGAGTGACCATGGCTTGTAACGGGTAGGTTGATATAGGCATCTTAAAACCGGCTTTTGCAGCCACTAATGAGCTATGACCTGATACCGCTTGGATCACACAACCACATTGAATCTTACCGCGGTTAGTTTTCACAGCAGTCACTTTAGCGTTTTCAACAACAATGTCAGTGACCTCGGTTAGCTGATGCAGCTCAACACCGCGTTGTGTTGCGCCTTTAGCGTAGCCCCAAGCGACAGCATCGTGTCTTGCGGTTGCGCCATCCAAATGCCATAAGCCGGCTAAAACAGGCATATTCGCAGGGTTCATATTAAGCATCGGCAGGAGTTCTTTTACCGCTTGTGGATCAATTAACTCAGTGCGACCACCAAAATGCTTATTGACTTCGGCTCGCTGTCGAAAGCCTCTTACGGCTGCATCGGTATGGGCTAACGTAAGTTGGCCGCGTTCGGAGTACATAATATTAAAATCAAACTCTTGGGAGAGCTGCTTAAACAACTTGACAGACTCAGTGTAAAAGCTAACGCCTTCGGATGTGAGGTAATTTGAGCGAATGACAGCAGTATTTCTTGCGGTGTTACCGCCACCTAAATAGCCTTTCTCTAAGATCGCGACATTGGTGATGCCGTGATATTTTGCTAGGTAATACGCCGTTGCCACACCATGCCCTCCACCACCTATGATGACCACATCGTATGTAGATTTAAGTTCTGTCGGTTTCGGCAAATCGGCATCTTTTTCAAATGGATAATCGTTATTCAAAGCATATTTTAATAATGAAAAAGGCATAGACTCTCCGAAAGTAACTAACGACTCACCGGTTAATTTTTAGTCTGTTATTAAACAGGCTAAAGCACTTGTTGGCTTATTACTTAGTTAAAATTATCTTTATATATAAATACTCTAAAAGCATATGAATTATATTAATTTACTTCAATGCAGATATAACGTCGTTTGAGTATATTTTTTTAAATATTAATTAACAATAGAGGAAAAGCCTGTTGGAAGATGATTCTGTATGATAAGTTCAAATACGGAAAAATAAATCATATATGTATTTTAATCGTAACTCAATTGATATGGGATGCCTGTGGAACAAGAGAAAGTAGCGATACCAGAAAAGGACTACACTGTTCCTGCCCTTTATCGAGGACTTAAAATACTTGAAATGTTCTCAGCACAATCACAAGTGTTAACCACCAAGGATTTTTCCGATAATTTGGGAGTTTCTATTGCATCAATTTACCGTATTGTGAGCACATTGACGCAGATGAATTTTCTCAAGAAAATAGCCCGAAATACTTATCAGCTAGGTCCCGCTGTGATCTCTCAGGGATATACCTACTTAGCCAGTAGAGACATTATCGAAGTATCCGCGAGACATCTGAATAATTTGCGAGACTTAACGTCAGTCTCGTGCCATTTAGCGATTAGAGAAGGGCGCGAAAGTATTTACATCTATCGTGCACTGGCATCGCAGAGATTGTCTGTCAATATGCCTATAGGCACAAGATTGCCCTGCCATAGCACCGCGCTAGGTAGGGCGTTATTAATGGGATTAAATGACGCTGAATTCTCGCAATTATACTCCGCAGTACAACTGGACAATGTAGCAAGCTATAACCCACAAAGCTTACCTGCCTTGAAGTTGAAAATAAAGCAAGAAAAGGCACAAGGTTATGCCGTTAATCAATCCGATTTGGCCACTGCAATCGCCGCTCCTATTCGCGATCATTATAATAATGTTATAGCGGCAGTTAATATTTCAGGGCCTGATGCTTTTATACAAGATGATACTATCAGGACAGAAATCACCCAGCGATTACAACAAACGGCACTCGCAATATCTGAAGAACAAGGATACAGAGCACGTTTGCCCCCCTTAGATTGACTTAGTCCTGAATCAGTGACCTCACTCCAGCATCGAGCGCAAGATCTGGATTCTGAGTGAAACTGAGATTTTTCTATTCCACTGTAAAACTAATATAATACACTCTATATCCACTTTATAAGTCACTGAATCGCCTTGCTAAGCGGACTAAAATTGTTGGCTATAATGTGGAGCGAAGCGGAACTTAGCCAGCTGTTTTAGTGCCGTTTAAGCAACTTGTGTACGCCCAGCATGGGCATGAACTAATGAGGTGAAAGTCCTCTGTAGGAAAATCACCGTTTATTTAAAATTCAGTTACCAAACGTTAACTACTAGCAAATGGCAAGGGCCTGATTGTGAAATCTGGTCTGGAGGAAGCCGCTAGCAAAACTGCGAGCTGATGAACAAAAATATCATATGAGGCGTAGGCTGGAGGCGAGTTGGCACAAGACGACGAAGCCAAGTGATTTAACGGCCACCGTAAATGATGCAGTTTTCTCCAGTCGACATCTTCACGATTAAGTAAGTCATAGAGAGCGTCCTTTTTTGTTGCACTAAAACTGACTAGTGCATCGCGAGAGAACATCGCCACCGAGTGAGTTTTTAGCCAAACCCAAAGCATGAGTAAA
>JAWUWK010000051.1:0-44117 GCA_034111875.1 Gammaproteobacteria bacterium | reverse complement strand
ATTGATAATTTCGGTGCTACATTAGATTTCATGCTCTCTACAAATCGTGACGAAGTAGCAGCTACAAGGTTCTTCAAGCAATCCATTGAAAGTAATGGGGTGCCTGAAAAAGTTGTTATTGATAAAGTGGTGCTAACTATGCAGGTTTAATGAATATCAATACACTGCTATTTTTCTTTGGTGCCACGTGCTTTATCGATATATTACGAGTGAAGTATTTGAACAATATAATCGAACAAGATCACCGCTTCATCAAGAAAATAACGAAGCCGATGATGAATTTTAAAGCCTTTCATTCTGCCAGTGCAATATTATCTGGGATATAATTGGCTCACATGATTAGAAAGAAACAGTTCAAAAGTCCAAATCTATCGGATTATCATCAATTCTTAGAGCTCGTTGCATAATCACGTCTAGAGTTTAGTGCTCTAGCTTAAATTTAAACTTTGCGACACAACCCCTAATCAGAGGTAATGATATGTGACTGACATGTATTACGATGTAAGGCACATAAATCTGGATCTGCTGTTTTGCTAGACTTTACCAATGAAAGAACTTACATCTCGAACCTTCTAGTTATTTAGCTGGGCATGCTGGGACCCATACATTTTTTATCGTAAACGCTAAAGAATTCAACTGAATTTTTTAAGGATGAAGAGTAGCAACAACAGAAGTTAGACCTGCACCGACTGACCTTTATTGACAAAAAAATGAGAGAAGATAAAGCAGAAGCTCTCTCTGTAGCGCCAAAAGCCGCTTAAAAGCAATAGGTACCCACACTATTATTTAATCTCCAACCACGTTTGCAGACAATCTACGTTGTTTTTTAGTCGTTACGCAACGATCATTAAACAAAAGTCTCGATGGCAATAGAGGGATTCGCAGAACTTATAGCCAGTTTTTAATAAGCAACTAAAAGCCATGATATTCTTATAACCTAGCACAATTAGCTTTTAGGCTAACTAAATATTGTTTAAACAAAAAAACCCGCTTATATGCGGGCTTTCGTGATGCAGCTAATCAATCGTCAGCCGCTGCTTTTTTCTCGTTTTCGTAGATCAAGATTGGATCATTAGTGCCTTCGATGACCCCTTTATCAATAACCACTTTAGACACATTTTCAATCGAAGGTAACTCATACATAATATTAAGCAGAGATCCTTCTAATATTGAACGCAGTCCGCGTGCACCGGTTTTTCTTTCCAGTGCATGTGAAGCTATCGCAACCAACGCCTCTTCTCTGAAATCAATTTCTGCACCTTCAATTTCAAATAATTTCGCATATTGTCGCACTAAACTGTTCTTAGGCTCTGTCAATATTTGAATCAGAGCACCATGATCTAACTCTTCTAACGTTGCGATCATTGGCAAACGCCCAACAAACTCAGGTATTAAACCAAATTTAACCAAGTCTTCGGATTCAATATTACGCAATGTTTCAGAGAGAGAGCGAGAATCATTTTTGCTCTTAACAATCGCATTAAAGCCAATTGAACTCTTTTCAGATCTATCACTGATGATTTTTTCAAGGCCCGAAAATGCACCACCGCAAATAAATAGAATATTCGACGTGTCTACTTGCAAAAATTCTTGCTGAGGATGTTTGCGACCACCTTGTGGCGGCACAGACGCAACGGTACCTTCAATAAGCTTTAACAGCGCTTGCTGTACACCTTCACCTGATACATCGCGTGTAATTGAAGGGTTATCAGACTTTCTAGATATCTTATCTATTTCATCGATGTAAACAATACCACGTTCAGCGCGTTCAACATCATAGTCACATTTTTGCAGCAGTTTTTGAACTATGTTTTCGACGTCTTCACCGACATAACCCGCTTCGGTTAAGGTCGTCGCATCTGCGATTGTGAAAGGCACGTTCAACATACGCGCTAACGTTTGCGCAAGTAATGTTTTACCACTACCCGTAGGACCAATTAATAAGATATTACTTTTACTAAGCTCAACCGAATCAACATTTTTATCTGTTTTTTCAGCCTGGAAACGTAAACGCTTATAGTGATTATAGACCGCTACGGACAATACTTTTTTAGCTTGCTCCTGGCCTATTACGTAATCATCTAACTTAAAGCGGATTTCCTGTGGCGTAGGCAAGTGATCAGACTCTTGTGGAGTTTCTTCTGAACTGCTTATCTCCTCGCGAATAATGTCATTACATAAGTCGACACATTCATCACAAATAAATACAGAGGGACCTGCGATCAGCTTTTTAACTTCGTCCTGATTTTTACCACAAAAAGAGCAGATCAGTTTTCCGCCACTTTTACTTTTATCGTCGATGTTATCACTCATTCGACTACCTCATTTTAACAATGCTATCTCTATATCTGCTCGTCACTGGACACAACAGCTACTGGTCCAATTACGTTTCTGAAGATTCTATTATATTAGCATAGATTGAAAACTTCGGAAAAATACGTTATCTACAGTATAAACTAAAACCTTCACAACCCGGAGTTGAAAACTATTCGCTCACTGGACGCTGCTCTATCACTTCATCAACTAAGCCATATTCTGCTGCTTGTAGCGCAGTCATAAAATTATCTCGATCAGTGTCCCGCTGAATAACATCCAGCTCTTGACCTGTGTGTTTCGCCATCAGAGTATTTAACTTTTCTCTGATCGATAAAATTTCTCTAGCATGGATTTCAATATCGGTGGCCTGACCTTGATAACCACCCAATGGCTGGTGAATCATTACTCTGGCATTAGGCAGCGCGAACCGTTTACCTTTTTCACCCGCAGTGAGCAAAAACGCTCCCATACTCGCAGCCTGTCCAAGGCATATAGTACTGACATTGGGTTTAATGAACTGCATAGTGTCGTAAATTGACATACCTGCAGTAACAGACCCGCCTGGGGAATTAATATAGAGGTGAATGTCTTTGTCTGGGTTCTCAGCTTCTAAGAATAGCATCTGAGCAACAATTAAATTCGCCATATGATCTTCGACTTGACCCACTAAGAATATTACTCTTTCTTTAAGCAGTCTGGAATAAATATCGTACGAACGCTCACCTCTAGCAGTTTGTTCAACTACCATAGGGACCAGAGCGGCACTTGGGTCAAAACTGGAATTTGCTTGGTAAATACCGGACATCTATATTCTCCTTCACCGGATATAAAAAAACGATAGCCAGCTCTCACCCACTATCGTTCTAATCAAAAAACTTATCAACACAGACTTGTGCTAATAATGTTACGCTTCTTCAGCAGTTTCTTCAGCTTGAGGTTGAGCTGCAGGTTTAATAGCTTCCTCATAACTTACGCTGGCTTCAGTCACTTTAGCAGAACTTAACAAATGATCAATTACTTGATCTTCAATAACTAAACTCTTAACTTGATTGAGCATATTTTCTTCGCCGTAGTAGTAATCAATTACTTCTTGCGGATCTTGATAAGTCTGCGCCATTTCTTCAATAGTACTGCGAACACGATCGTCATCCGCTTTAATTTCATTGACCTTAATCACTTCTTGTACTAGTAAACCAACGGAAACGCGACGCTTAGCTTGATCTGTAAACATTTCTTTAGGTAGCATATTAAAATCTAGATTAGCACCTTCACCACCGTATTGCTGGATTGCTTGCTTACGTAAATTATCAATTTCTCCATCGACGAGTACTGTAGGCACTTCTATAGCATTTAAGTCAACTAATTTAGCGAACACTTGATCTTTTAACTTACCTTTCAGTGCCTGATCCATTTCACGCTGCATGTTCTTTTGAACATCCGCTTTGAAGCTTTCTAGATCAGCTGAATCCATACCAAACTTAAGGAAAAACTCTTCGTTTAGTTCAGGCAATTCAGGTTCTGAAATTGTCTTGGCCGTGGCTTTAAATACTGCCGCTTTACCTTTCAGATTATCAGATTGGTAGTCTTCTGGAAAAGTCACTTCAATATCGAAATCTGTATTTGTTTTTTGACCTATAACAGCATCTTCAAACCCTGGTATCATAGAGTTCGACCCTAGAATCAAATCAACGCCTTCGCCTTTACCACCTTCAAAAGCTTCACCATCAATAAAGCCTTCAAAGTCGAGTACAACTTTATCGCCGTCTATGGCGTCGCGCTTAACTTCAGCCCAATCGGTTTGCTGCTTGCGCAATGTCTCTACCATTTGGTTGACATCTGCAGCGTTAATTTCAGCCGTTTCTCTGGTGATTTCAGTCTCTGATAAATTGACTAGAGTAATTTCAGGATAAACTTCAAATGTAGCAACAAACTCAACATCTTTTCCGGCTTCATCCGTTTTCATTTCGATGCTTGGACCACCAGCGGGGATTAATTTCTCCTCCGTTACCGCTTTGTAAAAACTTTGTTGCATCACTTCGCCGACAACATCTTGGCGAATACCAGCACCATAGCGCTTTTGTACAACTTTTAGGGGCACTTTACCAGGGCGAAACCCATCAATGCGCGCAGTTCTAGCTGTTTGTTGTACTTGTTTAACAACATCATTATCAATACGATCGGCCGGTATTGTAATAGTCATTTGACGCTCTAACGCGGATTTTGTTTCAACTGAAACTTGCATGGACTTCCTCACAAATAATTTCTTAGTGTTCATTCTATAGCCTACCAATGGTCTTGATGTAGATAGACTACAGATGCAAAGTGTCTCTAGCCTGCAGATACCACATCGCAGTGATTCTAAGGTACAGACAGAATAATAAAGGCGAGAATTCTCCGCCACTTCAGACTATTAGTCAAGAACAAAAAAAGCCTTTTAGCTGACTAGTTTTATTTATTAACTCAATTATGGGGACTGTTATAAAAAAAAAAAGTGTTAACAACAAATAATTTTTAGAGGAATCAAATTTATACTACTTACTTTGGCATAGGGAGAAATAATGGGGTGAACGACGGGGTTTGAACCCGCGACCGCCGGAATCACAATCCGGAGCTCTACCGACTGAGCTACGCTCACCACAAAAACCACTTAAGGCATATATTAATGGTACTAGAAAAAAGACTCAATTCTCAAAATTTTTGGTATTAGCAATACCTTGAGCCTATCTAGCAATTCAACCACGACTTTACAGTTATCAAAACCTGTCAAAAAAAAGACGCGCTTTTTTAGCTTTTTTTTATACTGTTCAAACCACTCATTGGTGCGGAAAGAGAGACTCGAACTCTCACACCTTACGGCACCAGAACCTAAATCTGGCGTGTCTACCAATTCCACCACTCCCGCGTCATTAACAAAACTTAATCAAACCAAGCCCTGTCTTTTCTCTGCTTTTTTATACTGTGCAAAGCCAGTCATTGGTGCGGAAAGAGAGACTCGAACTCTCACACCTTACGGCACCAGAACCTAAATCTGGCGTGTCTACCAATTCCACCATTCCCGCATTTTTCTCTGTTCTCATTTACTATTAAATAACCAGTAAATGGGGTGAACGACGGGGTTTGAACCCGCGACCGCCGGAATCACAATCCGGAGCTCTACCGACTGAGCTACGCTCACCATAACATCCATGATTTCTGGTGCGCCCACCAGGGCTCGAACCTGGAACCTACGCCTTAGAAGGGCGTTGCTCTATCCAATTGAGCTATGGGCGCACAAATTTATCAAGTGCTCTTTCAATAGCGATTAATTAAGTCGTTAAAACGTCTAAATAGAAGCGCTACGAGAGAGGTGCGTATCCTAATCTCGCCTCTGGCTATCGTCAAGTATGTTTTATAAAAAACTATAAATAAATCAATTTCAACCTATAAACTTTGATACTCTTGAGCATTGACTTTACAAATACACTTACCCATATCAGGAAAATTTAAGTTACAAGCAGTCAATATTCTTATTAAAACCTGCAATGACTTACTATTTTTCAGTAAACTCCCGCTTATTAATAGCTTTTCAAAGGCTTAATCGCGAATTTCTCAGCATTCTGATACACTAGTGATAATCATCTTCATTACAATACTTTTCATGCAAAAAACTATTCAAAATACGCTTGACTCTTTGGCGGATAGCTGTCATAGCAACCGGCCTTACCTATTGCGACCGTACCAAAAAGAAGCCGTGGAAGCTACCGTTAGTCACTTTCGTCAGCACTCCACTGCCGCCGTCATCGTACTTCCAACAGGTGCGGGGAAGAGTTTAGTTATCGCAGAGCTAGCAGCTATTGCAAATTACAAAGTACTAGTATTGGCTCACGTCAAGGAACTAGTCAATCAAAACCACCAGAAATTTCAAAGCTATGGGTTGGAATCAACGGTTTATTCTGCAGGCCTGAAACAAAAAAACAGCCGCGGAAAAGTTGTTTTTGCCAGTGTCCAATCGGTTATACGCAATTTGCAAGACTTCAAACAATCCTTCAGCCTGCTTATTATTGATGAATGTCATAGGTTGAGTAATGATACTGATAGCCAGTACGCTAAAATAATACAACAGTTGCAAGCACAGAATTCACAGCTAAAAATATTAGGCTTAACAGCGACCCCTTACCGTCTGGGTCTAGGTTGGATTTATCAATTTCATTATCACGGTTATGTTCGCTCTGAAGCAGCCACTCCTTTTAAACATTGCATTTACGAATTACCCTTAAGCTATATGGTTAAGCATCACTATTTAACGCCGCCGACGCTTTTTGATGCCACGATAGCAGAATATAATTTTTCTGAGCTCGAAGGCTATGAAACCGGTCATCATACTGAACAAGCATTAAACAATCTGTTAATTGCCAAGCAACGTGTGACCAAATCAATTATTCATCAAGTGCTTGAGTTGTCTCAAACACGCTCTGCTGTAATGATATTCGCCGCTACTATTAAGCACGCAGAAGAAATATATAGCTACTTACCTAGCAATCAAAGCGCATTTATAACAGGCGCTACTACTAACACCGAACGCGATAAATTAATCCGTGCTTTTAAACAACAGCAGCTTAAATATTTAGTCAACGTCTCTGTACTTACAACGGGATTTGATGCCCCTCACGTCGATGTTATTGCCCTGCTGCGTCCTACACAGTCAGTAAGTCTCTTTCAGCAGATTGTGGGCCGGGGTTTACGCTTAGCTGAAAACAAAGAGGATTGTCTAGTGTTAGATTACACTGGCAATAAATTCAACCTTTATCATCCAGAAGTAGGCGCTGCTAAACCAGATAGTGACAGCCAACCGGTACAAGTTTTTTGTCCGCTCTGTAAATTCCCTAATATTTTTTGGGGTAAATGTGATGCACAGGGCAATATTATGGAACACTTTGGCCGACGCTGCCAAGGGTTAGTTGACCCACACTTAAATGATTCTGATAATAAAATTCAACAGCGTTGTAAATTCAGGTTTCGTTTTAAAAATTGCCCGAAGTGTCATAGCGAGAATGATATTGCCGCCCGTGCATGCCTTCAATGCCAACACATCTTGGTCGATCCCGATGAACAATTAAAGAAAGCCTTATTACTCAAAGATGCAAAAGTAATTCGCTGCCAAGGTATTAGTCTGCAAGAGCATAAAGGAAGTTTGAAAATAACCTATCACGATGAGCAGGGTGACTGCTTAATCGAATATTTCAATTTAGCTCACTCCAATCAATTTGATTTATTTAATCGTCTCTTTATTCAACGTTTACCTGTTGGTTACCACCAAAGCTTACCTTGTAATTTAATCCAAGTATTAAACCTAGCCGAATATTTTTCAAGTCCAGATTTTGTGATTGCCCGAAAAAATGGACATTTCTGGAAAGTAGTTGATAGACTCTTTGATTATCAAGGAAAGTTTCGACGAGCTAATCAATTATGATGCCCAGTAACCGAGAACGCGTTTGGCAAGTTATTCATTTTATCCCCTGCGGAAAAGTCTCTACCTACGGAAAAGTAGCCACTATGGCGGGATTACCAAAACAAGCTAGAACAGTGGGTCGCTACCTTTCTGAGCTACCTCAAGACAGTACAATACCTTGGCACAGAGTCATTAATTCACAGGGAAAGATATCTTTTGAAATGGGCAGTGAGAGATTCACAGCACAAAAATTAAAACTACTAGATGAACAGATAAATTTTAACAAGAACAAAGTCGATTTGAATAAATATTTATGGCAAGGTGAGTAATTTTTGCACTATTTTGATACTTCCAGCCTAGCGGAACTGGCCAAGTTTAGTTAGAGTAAAATACTGCCGGCTCCTCTTACAGATTATCATAGGACTTAACCATTAACCTCCGAGTTATTAAAAACATACTACAGTTTAATATGCTGCAAATGTGTTCCCTTTAACACTACCAGAGCAGCTTAATGAATTTCGTCAATGACAAGCTTTAAAGCTCAAAAAATATTGGCCGATACGCTCTGTAATACCAGCGTAAAATCAGCAAAATCATTTACAGGTTAGTTATTTTATCTTATGGATATTCGAACATTACAGCAGCAAAATAAGAAGCTGAAAAAGATCTTAGACACCGTAATTAGCGAAGCGAAACTGAATAAAGATGTACTGAGGCGCTTCATTGATTTCGAAGTGAGAATACTTGGCTGTAGCAAATTGTCTGAATTGATCAACTTGTTAATTTTCGATTTTAAAAGCACCTTTAAACTGACTGTGGTTGGCCTTTATCTGCTCGATAAAGATGACTTAGCGAGCCCCTTATTAACAGCATTAGAAGCCAAAACCTTACGTCAGCTAACGCTCTTAAAAGAGAGTCAAAGCCTAAACGCCATGTACCCAGATAAGAAAATTCGCGCTGGTGATATTAATAGAGACCTTAAAAAACAGCTCTTTCCAGATAACCCTTTTGTCTTGAGCTCTGTGCTTTTACCTCTCATCAATAAAGGCAAGGTTATTGGTAGCCTGCATTTAGGGGCAAGAGAATTAAATCGCTACCACAGCGAATACAGATATGATTACTTAGAGAGGATGTCGGCTTTAGTGGCCTTGTGTATAGAAAACTGTATTATTCGAGAGAATCTAGATTATTTAAGTAACACTGATAAGCTAACAAAAATCTACAACCGTCACAGCTTTGATTTAGAAATCGAGAAAGCGTTACAGCGGGCTAACCGACAAAAGCAACATTTAAGTTTATTGTTTTTGGATATTGATCATTTTAAAAAAGTCAACGACCAATATGGTCATCCAGCAGGCGATGCAATTTTGAAGTCTTTCGCACACATCCTTAAAAGTCAGATCAGAAACACCGATTTCTTGGCTCGCTTTGGAGGAGAGGAATTTGTCATTTTATTACCTGATTGTAAACCGCGTCAAGCTGAACAAATTGCTAATAATTTACGTTTAAAAGTGTCGGAGCATTTATTCGATACAAAAACGGTGGGTACCATCAGTGTAACTACCTCTATCGGTGTCAGCTGTTATGCTTTTGATAACCTCATCGCAGAAAATTTTACAGATCTGGCGCATATTTTACTACAGACATCCGATCAGGCGCTCTATAGAGCCAAACAGGCAGGTAGAAACAAGGTACTTTTTAAAGCGATGCCAAGATCAGTGTCAATTGCAGCTCATTAGTGCTGGATCGATAGTAAACGCTGTTTTGAATCGAAACTGATTATTCACTGATCCTTACTAAACTCTTGATGTTGTAATGAGTAGTAGCCACCGACTATTCTTGTCGTGGTTGTCACCATACAAATCAGGCTAAAACCAAGTGCTATCCAAATGAAATTTGAAGGAAACAAACAACAAGCCAACAACAAACATATTGTTTCTGTCCCCTCAGCCAATCCCCCTAAGTAATAAAAACCTTTGGTTGGATACTGCATACTCTGAATACTGCGGCGCTCGGCCATTATCGCAAAAGCCAGAAAGCTGCTACCAGTTCCCATAAACGCAAATAGCAACACCGCAGACGCTAGAGCATTTTGTTCTGGGTTTGCCAGTGCAAAACCTAATACGACAGCAGAGTAAAAAATAAAATCTAAAACGATATCTAAAAACGCACCGGCATCACTTGCCTTGCCTTCTCGAGCCAATGCACCATCAATGCCATCACAAATACGATTAACCAATATCACCGCCACCGCCAGCAAATAATATTCGAATGCTAATAAAGGTAATACAGTTAACCCCACCAAAAAACCGCTGATCGTTACCTGATTTGCTGTAATACCCATTTTATTGAGCTCAACTGCAATCCACTTCAAAGGCGGTGCAATTATTTTCAAACTCCATTTATCTAACATATATCAACCTTATAATAATCTGAGACCTCAGCATATCGATGGCTTGAAACAGTGAAGTCACGCATCAGTTACTCGATTTTTAAATACGTCGTTAAAAACAAGCTTATTTACTTCATTCATCACGTTATGCAAAAGTTAAAATCTGTTTAAAATTCTTTTTATATATAACAGTTTCTCTAAACTCTATATCTGGTAAGTTTCAATGTTACCTGTTACTAAATTCAAAAACCTTTGGTTTTGACAATCTTGGATATCATGGCTGACCAACAAAGCCGGTATTTTCAGCCATTCAATTTGTTTAAAAACAAAGGCTCTGAAATCATCACGCAACTTTTGATCCAACCGAGAAAAAGGTTCATCCAACAACAGCAATTCAGGTTCTGCCAACAGCGTCCTCAACAGCCCAACTCTAGCTTTTTGACCTCCTGACAGGGCCGCTACATCTTTATGTTCAAATCCTTCTAATCCAGCACTGCGCAAAGCTTGGCGCACTTTCTCTTTTCGTTTTAGCCTATCGCCTCTCGCTAAGGAAAATAATAAATTACCTTCTACATTCAAGTGTGGGAAAAGTAAATCTTCTTGAAATTGAACCCCAACGTTACGCGCTGCCATTGGCAGTTTACCTAGGCTTCTCCCGTGCAAATAAATACCCCCTGTGAAGGTAAATACCGAAGAGAGACTGCCTGAAATGGCCGCTAATAAAGTTGATTTACCACAACCACTAGGCCCCATAATAGTTAGTATTTCGCCTGCCACTAGGTTAAAAGAAATTTCGCCGAACAAACAGCTATTATGATGATTCACTTGAACTTTTTTCAGTGCAAATACTACTTTTTCAGAAACTTCGGCTGTTTGCATATTGTTGTCAATACCTTTTTTATTGATAGCTATTTCTAAATTAAGCAGCGCTTTATACTATTCTTACACAACAGCTCACATCCCTTTACAATGACGAAAATAAAATCTAGGGATAGCTATCGCTAAAATATATACTATTAAGGGCAGTGCAAACTGCCAAAGAGAAAAGACCGAGGTCACTCTATCATCAGAACCCGTGGCCAGTGCGACTGTTTCCAGTGTGAGAGTTGAGACTCTGCCGGCGCCAACATATAAACTCGGCAAATATTGTGTAACACTTACTGAAAAACCAACGGCGAAACTAAACGCTAATGGCTTCAATAACATAAGTAGCTTTATCTTAAATAAACTCTTTAATCTTGAACCACTTAAAATTTCAGCCAACTGCAAATAGCGATTATCATAACGTAAGTACACTTGAGACAAACTCAAATAACTATAAGGCAATACGAAAAGTAAATGTGACCAGATAAGTACAGCAAAGTTACCCTCCAACCCTAAGCCAATAACTAGAACTTGAATACCGAACAAAAAAGACACTTGTGGCACTAGCATAGGAATATATATCAACCACAATAGTCGTTTACTAACCGCTGCTTTTTGCTTTTTTTGTCCTGTCATACTGCGACTTTGCCATTCAAGTAAAACGACGCTTAAAACCAACGCAATCAACGCACTACTAAAACCGATAATCGCTGTATTCAATAGCGGTTCGACCAATTGATGCCAACTTTTTATCCAGTATTTTAGCGACCACGCGCTAGGTAAAAAATTTGGAAAACGCCACTGTTGACTAAAAGAGTTTATCAATAACACCACAATAGATAACAAGCTGATCAATAGGATAAACAACGCACTGGTTCGTGCTAGCCAGGCGCTGGTAAAACAGCACCACCAATTTTTTTTCTTTACTGCTCCATACACTAACCATTCAGCCGCTAAAGATCGCAGAATTTTCTCTAGCATAAACAGCAAACCAATCGATAGTATCAACATTACTAACAGCAATACCGTACCGGCTGCACCTAGTAAACGAAAATTCAAGTCGGCATCACCGAACCACTGGATTATCAACACCGAAAACGTTGAGGGCGCTACCGGTCCTAAAACAATACTCAAATCGACTACAGACAATGAATAAGAAAGCACCGCAACGATAGGTAAACGCAGTTGCGAATATATTTGAGGAAAGATTAATTTGCACCATGCTTGATGATGACTATAACCTAAACTGGCGGCGACTTGTAAGGTCTTATCTGTATTCAAACCAGCCATAGCAGCCATTGACATTAATAGAAAAAATGGCACTTCTTTGAGCACTAGACCCAAACTCAAACTTAAACCTAATGTATCGTTAACCAACAGCCAATCAGGGGGAAGTACGAAGCCTGTAATACTCGGTGAGATCAATCTCACTATCCAACCACTCGGACTCAATAGAAAACTCAAACCTATTGCAAATGCTAGATGTGGAACAGCCAATAAAGGGCCGACGAATCTATTCAACCACCGCCAACTAGAGCCTTGATATAAGCCCATACAAAGCCATTGACTGATCAAAAAAGCCAAAAAAGTTGACAACAAACCGGTCAATACAGTCGTCTCAATACTACTGACGGTGCTGGGATGCGATAGCATAGAAAGCAGAGGCTGCCAGGAAAAAGAATTGCGACCAATACTTGGAAAATAACCAAATGCAGGTAGCCAAGTACCGATGAGACCAAAGGCAATAGGTAAAACAAAAACCACCGCTATAAATATTTTAAACGCGAGAAGACGAACCATTACCATTAGGCAGACTCCCTACTCACTTTGCAATCACTTAAGTGGCGACGATGGAACCAATGCACAGTTCAAAAATCACTTTGCATAGCGCGCTTGCCATACTGTCTCCAACGCTGTAACCCAAGAACTATGAGGCTCTAATAGTACTTTACCTAATTCACTGGCATTGAGCGTAGCGACTCCTAACGGCAAATTAGCAAAGCCTTGGCGATCTTGTTCAGTCAGTTTGCCCATTGCCAATACCGTTGGATCCCCCCATATCTTAGGCGAGGCTTTGTGCAGCTGTGCCTGAGGCGACATCAGAAAGTTAGCCAATACTTTCGCACCAGCACTGGCATTGGCATTATATGGAATAGCTACAAAATGCGTATTTCCAAGCGTCCCACCTGCATGGACATATGTTTTAACGCTGCTTGGCAACTCATCATTTTCAATCGCATTACTGGTATCATTTGGGTTAAATGTGAAAGCTATAAAGAGCTCACTATTGTTTAATAGCTTTTTCATTTGCTCTGCGTTTTTAGGAAAGCTACGTCCCTCTCTCCACATTAAAGGGTGCAATTTATCTAAATATTCCCACAGAGGTAAAGTCACTTCGGCAAATTTTTCTGGGTCTACGGGCTTGCTCAACAATGCTTTATCTTGGATTAATTCAATTAACGCCTGTTTTACGAAGGTTGTACCATAAAAGTTTGGCAATGCAGGATAACTAAAGCGCCCGAGATTTTTTTCTAATATGGGCAGCAGTGTCTCGACGCTCGTTGGAGGATGTTTAAGATGCGCAGTATCATGCATGAAAACTAGCTGCGCCATTCCCCAAGGCGCTTCTTGGTTATCCACAGGCGTTGTAAAATCAAAGGCTATACTAGGTTTATTTTCAACATCGACTAAAGCGTAATTGGGTAGCTGTTGGGTATAAGCCTTCGCCAACAAACCATTCTCTTTCATGGCCTTAAAGTTTTCACCGTTAATCCAGACTAAATCAACACTGCCATTCTCCGATCTGCCTGCCATTTTTTCTGCCAGTATTTTGCTAACCACATCGCCAGTCTCTGTGACCTTTACATGCTTAACTGTTACTTGATATTGTTGCTCAACTTGATCTGCAGCCCAGCGAATATAATCATTAATGGTTTGTGATCCGCCCCAGGCATTAAAGTAAACCGTTTGCCCTTGCGCTTCTTTCAAGGTCTTATGCCATAATTCACTGTTAGCAAATATTTGACTGCTAGCGAACAAAAAAGCTAAACCAGCGATCATCGATGAGCGGTATTTTAGTTTACTTATTTTAGAGGATGCAAATAACATTTACGGAATACCTAAGATAGAAGATTGATATAAATCAAGACCACGTATAGTAGCAATAGTTACCTCTGAATAGGTAAATTCAATCTGTTAAATATAGAAAGATGCCTTTGCACGAAGTAGCGTGCGAAGGTAATACAATGCAAAAACCGGAGCTTATAATTAAAAATGAGGATTTCAATCTTGTTTTTAACAGCGTATTACTGAGCGTAGTAATAGTGCAAAGGCCCCTATAAGGCGTTCTCGTTTTTTAACACTGAGGGGTGAAGCTAAGCGAGGTCTTTTAATTCAACGATAGATAATGGGGTATAGACTGAACCGCGACCGCCCGTTTTACTCTGAAAGAGCACGACTGCATCAGCCAAGCTATATAAATCAAACACCGGCCAACGGTCGGGAATCTGAAAACTATGGCCCTGTTGTATTCTTCCCAATGTTATATGGGGCCGAAAATCTACTTGCTCCGGTTGAATCCCAGCTTGATGTACAAAACAAGAGACGAGTGAGTGGAGCGCCTCCAATTCAGGACTATTTGCTGTTTTCGCCACCAATAATGTCCAATTAGACTCACTTTGGAATGAACCTAAGCCCTCTAAATGAATATTCAGGGACTTCTCGGCTGCTAAATACTTTTGGGCGGCCAAAGATATTTCTTCAACCTTAGTAATTGAAAGTGCACCCAGGAAACAGAGCGTTAAATGGTAATGCTCTGAGTCAACCCAATCAACCTCTACTTTTTTATCGTAAACCGCCAGACTATCTGCACAGTTGGCGAGTTGCCTGACAATAGGGTCTCTTAAGCGCAATGCAAAAAAAGTACGTATTTGTGAATTCTTAGATGAACTTTCTACCAAACGCTATTCCGTCCTTATAATTAGATGTTATTGTAATTGTAATTGAATTTTGTTCACTTTTCCCTTTAAGCGTTGAATTTCTTTATTAACTTGTGCCCTACTTCCGTCAATTGCTTTGATAGCACTTTCAGTTTTTGCCAATCTAGATTTAACTGCATTATCCAATTTAGGTGTCGCTTTTCGAGCAATAACAGATACTTTAGATGACAGTAAGCTTACCGATTTATCCGCGTTCACTTTATAGGCCTCAATTTGCTCATCCAAGCGGGTTGCATTTTTTTTGATGTCAGACATTTCAAGTTGCAACTTTTCATTTAGCTCAGCCGTTTCAGAACTAAATACACTTAAACTAGCAAATATATCTTTTTGCGCCGATTGGTTCTTGGTTTGGCTAATTTCTAGGTTGGTGACACTAGTGCGTAAACTATCTATTTCAGTCAGTCTATCTTCTAGTCCAGAGAGTGCCGTTTTTTGCTGACTGGTCATAAAACCCATCTCTTCTTGTGCGTCTTCTTGGGCATTTTTGACTTTTTGTTCAATTTTTTCAATTTCAAGATTAAACACGTTCAACTGTTCTGCTTGCTTGATATTTGCAGTTTTAAGTAGTTGCGCAAACTTCGATTGGTATTCGAGGTATTGAGTATCCATCAACTTTTTTTGCGAGGTTACTTGGTTCTTTTGTTCGTCCAAACGCTGCTGTAAAGTCTGGCCTGATTTTTTAGCCTGATCTTGATAATCCGCTAGCAATTGCTCTAACTCAGCAATGCGTTCTTCCGTCGCTTCTGCCAATAGTTCTCGCTGCTCTTGATCTTGTTTAAAATCATTTCCCCAATAAACAATACCGGCAACGCTGACAATCAGCATCAAAATCAGGGTCGTGTGCACCCAATTGCTGCTTTTATTTGCGTATTCTTTCATTGTAAGCTCTTGGTGCCTACCCACAATGTTATCTTCAATATCATCCTGATTTGCCGAGCCTAACAAAGGTACCTCAACGTTTAAATCATCTCTGCGCGGCATATCTCGCCCTTAAATTTAAAAAAAACCTAAATAGGTTTATTGAACTTAAAAAAGCCCAAAATCTTAGGGAACATGCGAACAATTCTCGTATGCCTGGAAAAAATACAGGACTTATTCGCATGTTCCTTAGTTTATTCCTGCCTTACTTAAGTAATAAAAGTTACTAAATGTAGTCTAAGCCAACCTATCTGTAAAAACATTATTTTACCTGAACTCATCAACATTCAACACGCATTTTATAATTGCGCTATTAAAATAGCACGACGCGGTGCAGGATGACCTTCTAATGTATTGTGTTTATCGTTTGGATCCAGAAAATCTTTGAGAGAGTGGAATTCCATCCAGTGCGTCGTGCGTTGTTCTCCAAGGGAGGTCACTACTTCATCAACGATACGTACATTCTTAAATCCGCACTTGCAAAGCCAGAGCGCCAAGGCACTAGAAGAAGGCAAAAACCAGATATTACGCATTTGCGCATAACGCCCTTGTGGGACCAATACTGTCTGTTCATCACCTTCAACCACCAGCGTTTCTAATACTAATTCCCCGCCTGGTCTGAGCAGCGCTTTTAACTCTAACAAGTGATCGATAGGGGATTTTCGATGATACAACACGCCCATTGAAAACACGCTATCCACCCCTTCCATCACTGCCATTTTAGGCATGTTTTCAATCCCTAAAGGCAGCAAATGAACTGGCAGATTTTCACCTAAGTAACGTTTTATTACCCCAAATTGCGCCAAAAATTTTTGAGTGGGATCAATACCTAAGACCACTTTAGCGCCCTCTCCTAACATTCGCCAACAGTGGTAGCCATTACCGCAGCCTACATCTATAACGGTACGATCCTTAAGCGCACTAATGTGCGGCAATAATCTGTCCCACTTCCAATCCGAACGCCACTCAGTATCTATGGTTATGCCATAGAGATTAAAGGGACCCTTGCGCCATGGCGCCAAGGTTTTTAATTGAGCGATGAAATCTATTTGTTGGGCGGCGTTTAACTGCCCATCGAGCGCTGAAGCGCTGCCAATAGCAACCTCAGATTTCAGCTCTAAATCATTTGAGCGCAACTCAGGTAAGTTGTCCAACAATTCTAGCCACTGATCTAAATAACCATGGGTAAAGCCATTCATTTTCAACTCTACTGCTTTAGACCAGTAATCTGCAAATTGAGCGAGATCTGTTTCTGCCAAATCTTTCTGCAGCATTTGATAATTGATCATAAATTATTTTATCGCAAATATTGAAACAAAATTATAATGTTTAAACCAACAGTCTGCTCGTCTAAAGCCTATTTCAGATAAACGTGATAAATGCTCGGGCAAACTCTCGGGGATTAAAACATTTTCTAACATACTACGCTTTTGAGAAATTTCTAGTTCACTGTAGCCATTCTCCCTTTTGAATTGATGATGCAGATCAATCATCAAATTATTGTCTATCTCATCAGCAAAGCAAATTTTTTCAGATAACAACAAAACCCCACCAGGATTCATGCCCTGATAGACTTTATTTAATAAAGTCACACGATCTGCTTGAGGTACAAATTGTAAGGTGAAATTTAACACGACCATTGACGCATTAGTCATAGGAAAATCAAGAATATCCCCGGCGTGCAATTCTATCCTCGTTGCGTGTTTAAAAGCACTTATATGTTGATGACAACGCTCGAGCATCGCCTCTGAATTATCAACCCCTATGATTTTCACATTTGCTACAGCTATGCCCGTGCTCATTGCAAGACTCGATGCGCCTAAAGAGCAGCCCAGATCATAACAATGACTACCTGCGGTCACAAACTGCCGCGCAAATTTAGCAGTATTGAGCAATATCTCATTATATCCAGGCACAGAGCGCTGAATCATATCGGGAAAAACTGCGGCGACTTGAGAGTCAAAATCAAATATTTGCTTATCGGTCTGCGACGCGTAAATATTATCCTTATCTTTATTCTTATTCATTTAACTTTCATAGTTCAAAAAAAATAAGAATTTTACTGGGATTTTATTAACTGAACAAGGATATTTTCATCTGCTTTTCAAAAGTGTCAGTAGACAAGGTGTTTTAACCAATATTTTTCAAATCAATTAACTATCAAATTTTTTATTGGGCTATAATACGCGGCTGCATAAACGTTCAGTTTTGTGTTTCAGTCACCCACAGGATAGATAAATGGTTAAGCCTTTTCGCATACAAAGTAAATTTGAGCCCGCAGGCGATCAACCTAATGCAATTAAATCTTTAATATCTGGTATAAAGTCGGGATTACTCTCCCAAACACTTTTAGGGGTAACAGGCTCAGGTAAAACGTTTACTGTTGCAAAAGTCATTGAAGACATTCAGCGACCTACCATTGTAATGGCCCACAATAAAACCTTGGCAGCGCAACTCTACGGTGAGTTCAAAGAGTTTTTCCCCGACAATGCCGTTGAATATTTTGTTTCTTACTATGATTATTATCAACCTGAAGCTTATGTTGCTGCTTCAGACACTTTTATTGAAAAAGATGCTTCTGTTAACGAACACATAGAACAGATGAGACTATCGGCGACTAAGGCACTGCTGGAGCGCAAAGACTGTATTATTGTAGCCACAGTGTCAGCCATTTATGGATTAGGTGATCCACAATCCTATTTAGCAATGATGTTACATGTCTCACGCGGAGATATTTTGGATCAACGCGCCATCATTCGCCGCCTTGCTGAACTGCAGTACACCCGTAATGATATTGAGTTGCATAGGGCTAACTATAGAGTACGTGGAGATGTTATTGATATTTTTCCTGCGGAGTCGGAAAAAGAGGCGGTGCGAATTGAGTTATTTGATGATGTTATAGAAAACTTATGCTGGTTTGATCCTCTCACCGGTGAAGTTTTGCGAAAAGTGCCACGCATTACCGTTTACCCGAAGTCGCACTACGTGACCCCAAGAGAAAAACTTCTGGAGGCTGTAGATAAAATAAAAGTTGAGCTAGATGAGCGGTTAGAGTATTTAAAGCGCGAAAACAAGCTTGTCGAACTGCAGCGCTTAGAACAACGCACCAACTACGATCTCGAAATGATCCGCGAGCTAGGCTACTGCTCTGGGATTGAAAATTATTCGCGCTATTTGTCTAATCGTAATCCAGGTGAGGCGCCACCTACACTATTTGATTATCTGCCAGACGATGCGCTAGTTATCATTGATGAATCGCATGTCACTATTCCGCAAATTGGGGCTATGTACAAAGGAGATAGATCTCGAAAAGAAAACTTAGTCGGTTACGGTTTTCGCTTGCCCTCTGCTCTGGACAACAGACCTATGCGTTTTGACGAATGGGAAAAGATAGTGCCTCAAATGATTTTTGTTTCAGCCACACCAAGTAAATACGAAGCCCAAAATGCCAGTCAGATAGTTGAACAAGTGGTGAGACCCACTGGGCTATTAGACCCAATTATTGAAATTCGTCCAGCCTCAACTCAAGTAGACGACTTAGTAGGTGAAATAAACAAAATGGCGGCACAAGAATTGCGTACAGTGGTGACCGTACTGACAAAACGAATGGCGGAAGATTTAACTGAGTATTTAGCCGATCACGGGGTCAGAGTTCGTTATCTCCACTCTGACATTGACACGGTAGAGAGAGTCGAGATTATTCGGGATTTACGTTTAGGCGAATTTGACGCTTTAGTCGGGATCAATCTGCTTCGCGAGGGCATCGATATGCCAGAGGTCGGATTAGTCACTATCCTGGATGCAGACAAAGAAGGTTTTTTACGTTCTGAAACATCGATGATTCAAACAATAGGCAGAGCGGCAAGGAACATTAATGGCCGGGCTATTTTGTACGCCGATAAAATAACCGGCTCAATGCAACGCGCTATGGATGAAACACAGAGACGACGCGAGAAACAAATAGTCCACAACCTTAAACACAATATTACCCCTAAAGGAATTATAAAGTCAGTAGCAGACATCATGGAAGGCGCGGCGACTATTCCCGGTCGCAAAGCATCCAAGCACATTAGACGTATTGCAGAGGAAGCGGGGGAGCATAAAACTGACGCCAGTGTAATGTCTCCTAAAGAACTGTCTAAGATGCTTTCTCAACTGGAAAATAAGATGTATCAAGCGGCAAAAAATTTAGAATTTGAAGCCGCGGGCCACTATCGAGATCAATTAGAGACACTTAAGCATTCAGCTTTGCAATCTTAGAACATAATCCATTAATCGCTATGAATTAAAAGTCCTTAGTAGGGGTGTAAATTGCGCGAATAAAGAGATTTTAGATAGTGTTTAATTCAGGGAAATTGGCAGCGTGCTGGGTAATCCACTCAACCGCTGCATTATCAACCGTCAACTCTCGACCTTCAGTTAAACTAACTTGTTGGCGATATTGCTCTATATAACACACTTGCTCTATCATTCTCACTGCAAATGCGGTTTGCGGACAGTCAAATACGACACCTGTTTGAAAACCAATGCCTTCCTTCAATGAGTCACTAGAACAAATATAACCTCTAGCATAAAAGGCTGGAGATCGAACATCAATTTCAACTTCAACACAACTATTGATGGCGTATTGGGTTAGAGTATGAATATAGACACCTGTACTAGATGCTGCATCTATACTAGGCAGTGAGAACTGATCTTTACTAACTTCCATCTTCACTGGTATTGCACTTGGATGATGGATAAAACTTTGTACTGGCATCTTGCTGTAACCTAGTATGTAATCAACACGCATAATTATTTTGAGGAGTATAATAGTTTAACTTTTTGTGCTTAGCTTAGCCATTAATACAATGAGAGCGTTTAAACATCTTGCTCAGCGAAGAAATAGGTGAACAAAAATCATTCAAGACTCCATATTTTGTCTCACTATCTGCATCAACTTATGTTACGTCTAAGACTAAAAACTCAATAATAGTGATATATTTAAACAAAGACTAGTGTATAAAAATACAATTTCTAGTACAGGTCATTTAAAGTCTAATTAGATAATAGCTATGCTAGACAGAATCGATTTTAATGATTTTCTAAATTATTGCTGCGTTAACATCAAACAAACGTTTCTTTCCTCAAAACAAGCATACAAAAGAATTTTGTATTGAGTTATATTCATAGACCATTGCATACATTATTGGGTGAAGGTAATAAAAGGCAAAAAAAGCGAGCTTTTAGTTATAAATGTGAATTTTGAGTTTGTTTTTAACACCGTGTTAGTGAGCGTAGTAATCGTGCAAAGTCCTCGCTGATTTCAATAAAACAAAATTTACCCTTAGGTATGTAAGATTACTTTAATTAAAAAAGCGATGGGCATAGTAAAACTCTATTTATTAGTTTATCGCACAAAAAATTAGCTTTATATAAAACAAAACCTAAGAGCATTAAATACGTCAATTTTATGATATGAGTGCTCTGATTGAGGGCCTAACTATTATTTTGAAATTTCTGTTCTTTTCAAGCTATAGTCAGTAGCTAAAAGGATACATATCAGAGTAATATACGGTTTTTAAATTAATATTTTAATTGTTGCGCTTAACGGTGTGAACTTTTGGCTATTTAAGTAGCATTCACACTTTGAGCCGACAACTTTTGATTTTGATTGACTCTAAATTTCGCTCTAATCGGATTAGATGGTAAATAAAAGGAATAGGTACCAATAATGAACAAATATCATACATTCAAAAAAGTGGCTGGTGTTTTTACTTTAACACTTGTCATTACTGGTTGTGCTTCAAACTCTAGCACTGTGTCAGAGGCTTGGGATACGAAACGAGTACTTTGTGTCGCCGCTGGCGGACTCGCTGGCGTCGCCTTAGACGAAGCGGGTAACCGCAGCAGCAACAACGATTCTAAAGCAGTTGGCGCGTTGGTTGGCGTTGGTCTAGGCGCTATATTCTGTGCACCAGGTGTTGTTTTGGACGGCGATCAGGATGGCGTAGAAGACAAGAGGGATGAATGCCCATACACGCCTCTAGGCACCGCAGTAAATGAAGTGGGTTGCTCTCTTGACGATGACAATGATGGCGTTACTAACACGTTAGACCAGTGCCCTAATACACCAGAAGGCACTGTTGTCGATGACACCGGTTGCGAAATAGTCACCGATCAAGATGGCGACGGCGTACTTGACGCCGCTGATCAATGCCCAAATACACCGGCTGGCACTGTCGTTAACGCTGTCGGCTGTGACGAGAGCTTAGCGATTGTACTTGAAGGTGTATTCTTTGAGTATAAATCCTTTGACTTAACGGCTAATTCACAAGAAATTTTGAATAAAGTCGCCAGCAAACTTGTTGCAGCTAATGCACAAGTACTAGTCGCTGGTCATACTGATTCTGTCGGAGGCAACGCCTACAACATCAAACTATCTGACAAACGCGCAGCCTCTGTTGAAGATTACTTAATTTCACAAGGTGTTGATTCTGAAATGATCTCTTCAGAAGGTTTCGGCGAAGCCGAGCCTATCGCTAGCAATGAAACTGATGAAGGCCGCGCGCAAAATAGACGTGTAGAAATGCAAATCCAGAACTAACTTTATTGGTTGTTAAAAAAAGCCGACTCGACTTGTCGGCTTTTTTATGCATTCTGCTCGCAACTTATTAACACTCAAATAAGAGTGCCTCACTAAAAACTAAGATTTAACTACTGAAAATCCCAAAAAGCATTGTTTTTGTGTAATCAAATCAAGATTGTCGACAATCTGCTAATAGTAGGTTAAAATAGCTGTCTCTTTATTTGGGTATTACTTAGCCATCTATGGACATTCTTCGAAGATTTGAACAGATAAAGCCGCAGTGATCAGTTGCAAAAAAGCTCACAGCACAAGTCATTAAATATTGGGTAAAAAAAGGCACTTTGCTCTTGTTTTGCCAAAGAAAAAAAATGAATTAGTTTATTATAGCCAACAAGAGGTGTGTATGAGTTTGTATTTAGAATACATAAAAGAAATCGAAACCCGTCAAAATGAGCTGGGATTAGCTCCTAAGCCAATTGACGATGCCGAATTACTATCGGAAATTATTGCTCAAATTAAAGATGCAAGCCATCAACACCGAAAGGATTCTCTTGATTTCTTTATCTATAACACCTTGCCTGGAACAACCAGCGCTGCTAGCGTAAAAACTAAATTCTTAAAAGAAATTATTTTAGGTCAATACGTCGTCGAAGAAATTTCAGCTAGTTTTGCTTTTGAACTACTATCTCACATGAAAGGAGGACCCTCAGTAGAAGTTTTACTGGATCTGGCACTTTCCAATAATAAATCAGTCTCCATACCCGCTGCAAATGTATTAAAAACTCAAGTATTTTTGTATGACGCAGATACAAACAGAATTGAAAAAGCCTTTAAAGAAGGTAACAGCAATGCCAAAGACATTCTGGAAAGCTATGCGAAAGCTGAATTCTTCACCAAACTTCCAGAAATAAATGAAACAATCGATGTGGTTACCTATATCGCTGCCGAAGGTGATATTTCTACTGATTTACTCTCTCCTGGTAATCAAGCTCACTCTCGCTCAGACCGCGAATTACATGGCAAGTGCTTAATCTCTGAAGGTGCTCAAATTGAAATCCAAGAACTTCAGAAATCAAACCTTGGCAAAAAAGTGATGCTTATAGCTGAAAAAGGTACCATGGGCGTCGGATCTTCTCGGATGTCAGGGGTCAATAACGTTGCATTATGGGCGGGCGAACAAGCGAGTCCTTATATTCCATTCGTCAATTTCGCCCCTATTGTTGCTGGCACTAACGGTATATCGCCTATCTTTTTAACTACTGTAGGTGTGACTGGCGGTATTGGTTTAGACCTCAAAAACTGGGTTAAAAAGCTTGATGCCGATGGAAATACCATACTTGACAAAAATGACGACCCTGTTCTTGAGCAAACTTACTCAGTTCAAACTGGTACAGTACTTACCATCAACACTAAAGAGAAAAAGCTCTATAACGGCGACAAAGAACTTGTTGATATATCCTCAGCTTTCACTCCTCAAGCCGTTGAGTTCATGAAAGCTGGCGGTTCATACGCGATAGTATTTGGTAAAAAGCTACAAACATTTGCGTCCCAAACACTGGGGGTCGCTATAGAGCCAGTTTTTGCTTCTTCTAAAGAAATTTCCCATGAAGGCCAAGGCCTTACAGCTGTTGAAAAAATATTCAATAAAAATGCTGTAGGCGTTATCTCTGATAATGATCTTCACGCTGGATCTGATGTACGTGTAACGGTGAATATTGTTGGCTCTCAAGATACCACCGGGTTAATGACGTCTCAAGAATTAGAGTCAATGGCTGCAACGGTCATCTCTCCTATTGTTGATGGCGCTTACCAATCAGGCTGTCACACCGCGTCAGTATGGGATTCAAAAGCACAGGCAAACATTCCTAAACTAATGAAGTTTATGAATAAGTTTGGTCTGATCACAGCGCGTGATCCCGACGGTGTCTATCATGCAATGACTGATGTTATCCACAAAGTATTGAATGATATTACGGTAGATGAATGGGCAATCATTATCGGTGGAGACTCTCACACTCGAATGTCAAAAGGTGTAGCCTTCGGTGCTGACTCGGGAACGGTTGCCCTTGCGCTTGCTACTGGTGAAGCGAATATGCCTATTCCAGAGTCTGTAAAAGTGACTTTTAAAGGCAACATGAAGAGTCATATTGATTTTCGTGATGTAGTACATGCTACACAAGCTCAAATGTTGAAGAAATTTGGCGACAATGTTTTTCAAGGCAGAGTAATCGAAGTACATATTGGTACGTTACTTGCTGATCAAGCCTTCACATTTACCGATTGGACTGCCGAAATGAAGGCTAAAGCGTCTATTTGTATCTCTGAAGATCAGACTCTAATTGAATCATTAGAGATTGCAAAAAGTCGCATTCAAATAATGATCAACAAGGGCATGGACAATAAAACACAGGTGCTTCAAGGGTTAATTGATAGAGCAGATAAGCGCATTTCTGAAATCAATTCTGCGCACAAACCTGCACTTAGGCCAGATGATAATGCAAAATATTTTGCAGAATTGGTTGTAGATTTAGATTCTATTGACGCGCCAATGATCGCCGACCCTGATGTAAATAATGAAGACGTTTCAAAACGTTATACCCATGATGCTATCAGACCTATTTCATACTACGGCGGTAGCAAACAAGTTGATTTAGGCTTCGTTGGCTCGTGTATGGTTCACAAAGGCGATATGAAAATTATTTCTCAAATGCTGAAAAATATAGAGAAACAAAATGGTAAAGTTGAATTTAAAGCACCCCTAGTGATTGCTCCCCCAACCTATAACATTGTTGATGAACTAAAAGCTGAAGGTGACTGGGAAGTACTTAAAAAGTATTCAGGTTTTGAATTTGATGACGCTGCGCCTAAAAACGCTGCACGCACCAAATACGAGAACATTATGTACCTTGAACGCCCTGGTTGTAACTTATGCATGGGTAATCAAGAGAAAGCTGAAAAAGGTGATACAGTACTAGCGACCTCAACACGCCTATTCCAGGGCCGTGTAGTAGAAGATACGGCTGAAAAGAAAGGCGAGTCATTACTTGCTTCGACACCTGTGGTTGTTTTATCGACCATCCTAGGACGTACACCGAGTTTAGATGAATACAAAAAAGCAGTTGAAGGTATTAACTTAACTGAGTTCGCTCCTCCTTTAGAAGCACTCGTCACTACCTCTGCTGCCGTCCCTGTTAAGATGATTAACCCTAGCTAAGCATTTGTGAAAACTCATGAGAGGCACTAGTTCTAGTTGATAAGGTAACACTTGCAATGACAACTAGCCCCTCATGTATTTCCACTGTATTTGCATCCCCCCTTCCAGAAACACTCAGCTAAAACACCCACAATTATTACCTAATGATGACCTAGTTTAGCTCAATATATGCTGATTTTTTATTCTTAATTCTGAGTTTACAGACCCCCATAATACACCTAGCACTATCACACTAGGCTAGCGACCCGTATAATAGGTTACTTTAGTCAACGTTTTTGCGGGATTTTTTTGGCCAATTTAATACTACTCAATAAACCTTTCCAAGTGCTAAGTCAATTCACTGACGATGGTGAGCGCGCTACGCTAAAACACTTTATCACCGAGAGAGGCTTTTATCCTGCAGGCAGACTAGACTATGACTCTGAAGGCTTATTAATACTCACCGATGATGGCCAAGCACAACATCAACTGGCGAATCCAGCCTTCAAATTAGAAAAAACCTACTGGGTTCAAGTCGAGGGTGAAATTGATCAACTGTCCCTAGATAAATTGATAAAAGGGGTGCAGTTGAAAGATGGTAAAACAAAACCTGCCAAGGCAAAATTAATCGATGAGCCGCAGATTTGGATAAGAAACCCACCTATAAGAGAGCGTAAAAAAAAGCCCACTTCATGGATTGAGTTAAGTATAAAAGAGGGTAAAAACCGCCAAGTGCGGCGCATGACCTCGGCAGTAGGTTACCCCACATTGCGATTGATTCGCTCCGCGATTGGCGACTGGAGCATTGATAATCTTGCGCCGGGCACGAGCAGAAAAGAAACCTGGCACTTACCCACACAGCAGAAAAATGTTGGCAGACATCCAAGGGCTGGGCAGCCTAGATACCACCTTGAGAATAGCAAATTATACAATCGCCAGAAGAATAGAAAACCCAGTGATTAAGTCACTTACTTTAAACGGATTCCCTCGGCAGTAATTTCAATACGTCCCAATTTTTTTAAAGTCCCTATGGCCATTTTATAAGACTTTTTGCTGATACCAAACTGCTGGTAAATGTCTTCGGGCTTAGACTTGTCACTGAGCGCACTAAAACCACCGCGATCTTCTAGGTCATCTAAAATGCTCTGACTTAACTCGTCCACTTTAGCGTAGCCGGGCTTTTCAAGCATAACATCTATCTTGTCGTGCTCTAAAAGCCGCTTGATATAACCTTTGCGTTTATGTCCTGGCCGCACTGTTCTAAACACATCTTTAGCGTGCAATACAGCCCAGTACAAATCATCGAGGATCACGCTAAAACCTATATCATTTTTACGCACTACAAACATTTGTACTTCATCACCGACATTGAGATTGCTTGAATCATTTTTTAAAAACTTATCTAACTTGGTTGACGCCGCTATTCTACCGGTATTATCCAAATAGACTCTGACCGTTATTCTCTGTCCCTGCTCTAGCGTTTTACGTTGTTCAGCGTAGGGGACCAATAACTGCTTAGGCAACCCCCAATCGAGAAAAGCGCCGGTATCGTTGACTTCAGCTACAGTCAATGTAGCGAACTGGTCAACCTCTACCAATGGCTTGGCTAATGTCGCTATAACATAATCATCGGAGTCTAAATAAACAAAGACTTCGAGACTATCGCCTTTTTTACAATTTGCAGGTACTTCTAGTTTAGCTAACAAAATGCCACCGTATTTACCACCTTCTAAATACACACCGAAGTCAGCTTCGCGAATCACTTCCAACTTATTCATTTTGCCTATTTCAATCACAGCCAACTCTCTTTATTTTTTAACAATATTTCTAAGGGTTTGAAAATGAACTAAGCAAGCCTGCTAATTCCAAATAAAAGCTAAGGCACCAATAAGCCCACCAAAAACACCGCCCCAGACAACCAACCAACCTAAATGCTGTTTAATCATCGCCTGTACAATTTGTTTAACTAATGCAGGTGTCAACTCTTGCAGACGTTGCTCTATTAATTTTTCCACATTATTGACTATTTCAGATACGCTTGATGACTGTTGTAACTTATTAGCTATTAATTGTTTAAAGTGTTTTGTTTGCGTCGTTTCAATTAATGATGCTTGTATCTTATTCACAAAAGGCTGTCGCATTGGCTCTAACGCCACTGCACCACCGGCCATTTCTAACATCGCGCCAAACGGAGACGCTTTTATCACTTCAAGCAAGCCATCAAAGGTGGGCGCAAAATCTACTTCCGAAATAACCGATTGTAAATCCAGCTCTCCGTTTTTAAGATTATCATGCATAAATTTTTCGACGTTATCTGTACTAAAAAACTGCTGCATCATCATCATTTTAATCGCTGCTTTAAATTCTTCAAAGCGCGCCGGTATAACCCCAGACCCATATAAACCAGGGACTTTTTCAAACAACATATGAATAGCTAACCAATTTGTTATCGCCCCAGCTAGAGAGAAAACAGCAATAGAATAGAGTAAACTATTCTCTAATATAATGGATAATAGTAACAGTGTTAATGCACACAGATTGGTATAAATGCTCTTATTCATTTTTCTGCCTAGCTTGGAAAACAGGTTTTGTGAGGATTATAAAGCTTTCAACGATAAGGGAATCAGACCAGAGTAAAAGAAGTTTGAATCCAATTTGAAAAAACACTCATGAATTTTCTCTTGTTCAGCTTGATTCACTTCACGTTTCAGAATAATGCCATGATTTTTCTAACATAATATGCCAATTTTTGTCTCATCTGTAAAATAGTGATCGCCCTATATGAAGTGGTTATCCACTGTATAATCAACGCTAATGCACACGAAAAATTATAATTAGACCTGCGTATAAGATTATGGATGGAGTAAAGACTAAGCAAAAGCGTGCAAAAAAGTTTACTCACGTAAATATGTAATTTAAATTTGTTTTTAATGACGTATTTGCAAATGTAATAATTATGATTAGGCCTGATTTGCACTATTCTGGGTTAACCTGATTATCCTCAACAGGTTTTGGCCAAGCATTAACGATGGCTTTGACTAAAGTCGCCAGCGGGATGGCGAAAAACACTCCCCAAAAACCCCAAAGCGTTCCAAACACAAGGACGGCTATAATAATAGATATCGGGTGCAGATTGACCGCCTCAGAAAATAACAGTGGTACTAGCACATTACCATCTAGGGCTTGGATAATAGCATAAGCGACCAATAAGTATAAAAAGTCATTGCCCCAACCAAATTGAAAGAAACCAATGACAGCCACTGGCAATGTCACCAAAGCAGCGCCTATGTAAGGCACCAAAACTGACAAGCCAACCATTATTGCCAGTAACGCCGCATAATCTAGATCAAAGACGACAAACATAAAATAAGTGACAGAGCCTACAATCACTATCTCCAAGGTTTTTCCACGTATGTAGTTGGCAATTTGCACATCCATTTCGTGCCAAACCTTTATCATCATTTCTCGTTTGCGTGGTAAAAAGGCAGTCCAAGAATTCACCAGCTGCTTACCATCTTTCAGAAAGAAAAAAACTAAAATCGGCACTAGTACAAAATAGATCAGAAGTGCAACGACAGTGCCCAGAGAATTGAACGAATACGTTAACATTAACTGTCCAATGTTTGCCAACTCTGTCGTTGCCATCGCGGTTACTTGGCGTATTTGCTCGGCTGTAACAAGATCAGGATAATGTTCAGGCAATACCAACAGACCCGCTTGGATTTGCTGTAAAATATAGGGAATATCATTGACTAGATTTGCAGATTGCTTCCACGCGATAGGAATGACGACAAAAATCAAAGCCAGCAAGGCGCTAAAAAATAAAGTAAACACGATATTTACTGAAACTAAATGCGATATATTTTTTTTCTTTAACCAACTAACAGCACCTTGCATCAAGAAGGCTAAAATCAAACCCGCGATAACAGGCGCTAAAGGACCACCTAATGTCAAGATAATAACTAGCGACGTCGCCAGTAAAATAAATAAAAACAACGCCTCTTCATTTGAGAAGTAGCGTTCAATCCATTTTGAAAAAATTCTTTTCATCTATAATACTCATTTTTATTTTTGACATCTCTAGGTCGATTTAGACTGTGGACATTTTATAATTGTTAAAAAAAACCAAATACTATTAGAGGTTTTGACACTAATAAGTACGCTCAGTAATACGGTGTTGAAAACAAAAAATTCTCATCTATAAGAATAATCTCAATTTTTTCGCTTGTTGATGCCTGTCTTAACTTCGCTTACTGCATCGTGCAAAGGTCTCTAATTAGAAACTAATTCATGATGTAAAAAAAATAACAGCTTTCATCTTCAAACATTTCAAGCATTTGATGTGTACTGTGATCGACGAAAGCGCTAAAATCTCTGACAGCCCCGCCATCTGTTGTACAGACTTTCAACACTTCGCCCTCGCGCATGTGACGCAGTGCCTGCTTCATTTTTAACAGAGGCAATGGACAATCGATGTGCATTGCATCCAAGTATTGATCGAAGTGTAGATCTGACATATTTTTATCGCTCGCTGACACCTAAATATAATGTGTCATTTTTAGGCATCAAATAATGACACGCTTGGACGTCTGATAAAAGTAATCACTCGAATTAACTGTCTAATACTTAGGAATATCAGATAAAAACATTTTTAATGCCAGAAACCGTCGTCTGTTTATATAAATGAGTGTTTTAGATTGCGAAGCTCTCTGTTTACAAAAATAGCTAAAACCTCCGTTCAGGGGAATTATCGAGGAAATAGAGCTAGTGCTAACGTCTAATAACTGAACGCAGTATAGGCGCAGAGATTTAGAATACAGGGGGCAGCCTGATACAAGAGAACTTATATGCTTGACAGGCGTCTACACTAACAATCTATTTTAACATAAGCATTAATTCTGTTTTACATCCGTTATAAACTCAGCGATCTAAAAAGACTATCATTAGAGATATACAGATTAGGCTACTCTTTTCTTTACGATCCAGCTGAGGTGTTTAGGGAGCCAGCGAACAAGTCCAAACGGCGGTTAGAGTTGGTATCTAAGCGATTAGTCACTTGTCATCTAACGCTGTCATAATACTCGTAGGGGACTTGCCATTCACTTCGCATATTTCGCATAGTTATCCACAGTGAACATTGAGGGACATTTTCGCCACCTTCTTAGTTTACTGTGTTGTTATTTATAGCACCATTATTGTATAGGAATTATAGCCTCGATGACCCACTTGAAAATCAAACTATCACTCATCAGCACCCTACTATGTGCTATCACAGTATATACTGCGTCTTCAAATATCAGTGCAAATTCACTGCCTTCACTAGGAGACTTCAGCTCATCAATTGTCTCTTTAGATACGGAATATAAATTGGGTCAAGGTATCATCCGCAAAATTAACGCCGCTAATTTCGGTGTGAACGATCCTATAGTAGTATCCTATCTACAAGATTTAGTTTGGGACTTAGTGGCTACAAGCCAACTCACTGATAAACGTATTTCCCTTGCTGTGATTGGTAATCTTAGTGTCAATGCATTCGCCGCGCCAGGGGGCGTTCTGGGTATACATGCAGGTTTAATTCTCGCCGCCAAAGCAGAAGATGAACTCGCCTCGGTAATCAGCCACGAGTTAGCACATTTAAGCCAGAGACATTTTGCTGCGCAAATCGAGCAACAGAGGATAAATGCTCCCTTTGCTATTGCATCAATGGTTGCAGGGATTCTGGTTGCCGTCGCAAACCCAGAAGCAGGCACAGCCGTTCTTTCTAGTAACGCGGCACGCCAGCTATCGTCAAGACTGGCTTTTAGCAGAAATAATGAACAAGAAGCTGATCGCATAGGTATGCTGAATTTATCAAAATCAGGATATTCGCCCGATGCAATGCCTAGAATGTTCAGCCGACTGCTCGAAATCCAAAGATTACAAGGCTCACTTCCGCCGGAATTTTTACTATCTCATCCAAGCTCAAGCGCGAGAGTTGCCGATAGCAAGAATCGAGCGGCGCAGCTCCCCAAAGGCAATAAAAATAAAACTAACTTAGACTTTTATATCGTTCAAGGGAGAATAAAGGCAAAGTATGCTAAGAAGAATAAACTTTCGCTAAATCACTTTCGTACTCAAGCCTCGAAAACTAAAAAAGCCATTGATATATTCACCTTGGCATTAGCCGCTGCAAGTTCACAAAATCATACTGAATCGCTCCAAAATTTTGCCAAATTACCTGGACACTGGAAGCAACACTTGATGGTCAAAATAAGCATCGCGAAAGTGCGCGCCTCGAATCAGCAGTTGCCTAAAGCAATAAAGTCTCTAAAGCAACTCAATCGAGTCTATCCCAAACACCTTGCTATCCAACTTACCTTAGCAGAGACTTTGATTAGGGATCAGCAACCTAAGAAGGCTATAAAGCATTTGATAAATATCACTGAATACGCACCTGATAATATCGATGCTTGGTATTTACTTGCAGAAGCACAAGGATTAGCAGGTAACAAAAATAAACTACACAGCGCTAGAATCGAATATTTTTTACTTAAAGGCCTAGTTCAAAGTGCTAAACAACAACTATCATTTGCACGCAGAGAGCGACGTTTAAGCACAAAAGAGATCTACGTCTTAGATGACTTAGAACAACATATCCTTGAAGTAGAAGACTTTATGAACACAAAGTACTAAAAAACCTACACATACTCACATAATTTATTTTTATCAATAGTTTATAGTTCTTTAATGAAAAAAAAAACCTAGTATGCTATAGTTAAATTTGATTGATACTAGAGAGTATTCCAGCTATGTTTTAACATACCTTTAGATGTTATTCCTCTTACTACGATGGCCAAATCTGTTTTGTAGTCGCTATATTAAATTCTCGCTTTAAACGTTTATTTAATAAATATACAACCTCAATTATCTTGCATTTAAATAGATAAAAAAATGAACAACCTAACAAGTTTGCTACTGCGATGCTATCGCACTTAATCTTCATTCTATTAGCCATCTAATACTGACCAAGTAGATTAAATTCGACACATCCACTCGTTATTATAATTTGCAACATCATATATATTTAGCTGTAACAGCGTATGGAAAGCATTAGCGATACCTTTTAACGGCCATTTTTTTAATATCGATCTATTATTTTTTTTGAAACTATCTCACTATCTCAGGAGTAAAAATGTATACCTTGATTAATATTTTAGGCGCTGTCTCTCTGCTTTTATTCGGCATGGAAATGGTTAAACAAGGTATCATTGGTGCTTTTAATAACGATCTCAAACGAATTATAAGTCGCTTCACGCGTAATAAAACCTCAGCTTTTGCCGTAGGCGTTGGTATTACCTCAGTGCTCCAAAGTAGCACCGCAACGGCACTGCTCATTTCTTCTTTTGCCAGTCGCAGCCTTATAGCCGGAGCACCAGCTCTCGCTGTTATGCTTGGTGCAGATATAGGTACCACCCTTGTAGCCCAAGTACTCTCCTTTGATTTGAGCTGGTTATCCCCTGCCCTTATTCTGTTTGGTCTAGTCTGCCACAGACGCGCTAATACTGATTCATTCAAACACATGGGGATGGCTCTCATCGGGCTGGGCTTAATGTTACTTTCTTTGAAGCTGATTGGCTCTTCTACTGGGCCATTACGCGAAGCTGCTGTACTGCAAGAACTCTTTCACGCGTTAGAAGATGAGAGAATGCTAGCCATTTTGTTGATTATAGTACTTACTTGGATTAGTCATTCGAGTATTGCCATGATCTTGCTGATTATGTCACTTTCAGCCAGTGCCATCATTTCACCCCAATTGGCCCTAGTACTGGTTTTAGGTGCCAATATTGGCGGTACTATTCCGGCAGTGATCGCCACCTTAAACAAAGGTCCCCAGGCACTAAGGATCACTATCGGCAACAGCTGTTTCAAAATTATCTCATGCCTGGCAGTGTTGCCTTTTATTGATATTATTTCTGACTTACTGAATATTTATGATACAAGCAGCGTTGCGCGCCAGGTAGTTGATTTTCATACGTTATTTAACATAGCAGTGGCCTTCGTTTTCCTACCACTGACGGGGAAAGCCTACAAGATTGTTAAACGCTATATTCCAGATCCTGTAAAAGCAGTTAACGTTAGCGAGTCACGCTACTTAAACGAAAAGTTAATATCAACCCCACCTATGGCCATCGATTGCGTCATGCGCGAGACCATGCATATGGCCGATGTTGTCTACACTATGATCAGTAATTGCATACCTGCATTAACCTCAGACAGCTCTGAACCTAGCCGCGAGTTAATGAAAATGGAAAGCTCTGTTGATCGTTTACACAATGAGATATCAAAATATGTCACTAAATTAGGCCGACAAGATCTCAAAAGTGAACAACTATCTCAGACCAACCGAATCTTAGCTTTTTCGCTCAATTTAGAGCATTCAGCAGACATCACTGAAAATATTGCTGAAATGACACAAAAGAAAGTACAAGATAAAGTCGAACTCTCGGATGACGGCCTCGCCGATATAGTGACCATACATGAAACCGTTTTAAATAATTTTCACTTAGCGATGCGTATTTTTACCACTCAGGATATTGACTTAGTGCATAAACTTCTAGAGGGAAAGCGCCAAGTTAAAAAGCTAACTGAGCAAGCGAGTCAAGATCATTTAAATAAATTACATGACGGCAGCAGCGATAATAATATGCTGCATTTAGATATCATTCGCGAGCTTAACCGAATTAACTGGCACATCACAGGTGTCGCTTACCCATTACTAGAAATTGAACGCAATAAAGATTTGGTCACCGAAAAAGCCTAATATTAGATCCTACCCTCTACTCATGTGCTCTCTAAATTTAGCAGATGAGTAGAGCCTTAACAAAAAAGGCACTATTGGTATACTGCTTGTACCCATGCGCCTCCACCAAGAGTGCCCCGCTAATAGAGCGTCCTCTATGAATATCTACCTCCTAGCTTTAAAGCCAGCATTTACAAAACATCAACGTGCTAATTTTTCATCAACACTTTATACTTCACGATCTATTGGAACCGTTTACAGTTTCCGGCGAATATGCACTACAACTGTTTCTCTGAACCACTTGATCACGACTAGCTAGTCGTTATTGACGACAACTAAACAGCGCTATCTAGTCGCACTCATTTCGAATCATTGAAAAATTTCGCTTCGAAATTGTTGATGGATGATCCTCGATTCGGTGGTTAGGCGCGAATAAGCTGTGCAAAATATTGGTGTGCAAATAAAATTAGAAAATCTCGTGGTCACCTTATTGGTGATGAGACATCTTCATATTTTTCTATATACATCAAGAGCTTGTGCATACTTTCGTGATTCGACTGCCTAATTTAAGATGATAGATAACTCGCGATATTTGTTAGTAACTCAAATGTATTTAAAGGCACTTTTCTATGGCAGATTTTAGCCAACTACCGCTTTGCCCAGAACTTCAATTCACCTTACAAAGTTTAGGCTATAAAAATGCGACTGAAATTCAGCAAACGGCTATCCCAGCGATTCTCGCTGGCAAAGATATTCTTGCGCAAGCACAAACAGGCACCGGAAAAACCGCAGGTTTTGCACTCCCTATCATTGAGATGCTACGTCACGCAGAAGTTGAAGATAACTATCACCCTATTCGAGCGCTGATACTCACACCGACACGTGAGCTGGCTATCCAAGTAGCCGATAAAACCTTAAGTTATGGCGAGCAACTTAACATGCGCGTGGTATCAATTTATGGTGGTGTGCGATTCGATAATCAACTTAGAAAAATGAAACGCGGAGCTGATATTTTAGTCGCCACGCCCGGTCGATTGCTAGAAATGCTGATTCAAAAGAAGTTATCGTTAAAACAACTTGAAATGTTAGTTTTTGATGAAGCTGATCGTATGCTAGATCTTGGATTCATACATGATATCAACCGCATACTCAGTTATACCGCGCAACAACACCAAACATTACTCTTCTCCGCAACTTTTAATCAAAACATTGAAAGCTGGGCCGAAAAAGTACTTAATTCTCCAATCAAAATAAGTGTCACTGTCAAAAACAGTGCCGCCAAATTAATCCAACAACTGGCCTATAAAGTTAACAATGGTGATAAAGAAGAGCTTTTAGAGCACATGATTAGCACGGGGAAGTGGCGCCAAACATTAGTTTTCACACGCACCAAACGACGCGCTGATAGAGTCGCTGATGGCTTAGTCGCCGCCGGCATAAAGGCAACGGCAATTCACGGTGATAAACTCCAAACAGAACGGATTGCAGCCCTGAGCGGATTCAGCGGGAAGACCATTGATGTTCTAGTCGCTACTGATGTTGCTGCACGAGGTTTAGATATTGAAGCGCTACCAAGAGTTGTCAACTTCGACTTACCCAATCAAGCGGAAGCTTACGTGCATCGTATAGGCCGCACTGCAAGGGCCGGAAAATCAGGACAGGCGATTTCATTTGTTGCTCCCGATGAAAAGATATACCTGCAGGCAATCGAGCAGTTACTCAATAAAAAAATTCAATTTCACAGCATTCCACTATTAAATAAGGGAAAAGTCATCAGCGAAAAGATAGACAGTATAAAGCGTGCCAACAATAAACCTAAGCGAAACACAGCCAAGGCTAAATATATCGCACCTGAGATAGAAGCTCCGAGTAAACCTGCACTGCGCCCTTCTCTATTAAGTAAATCTAAAAAGAAATGAGCAAGCTGCGCTTTTCTGCATTCTTTAAATGCCGCCTAGAGCATAGATCTGTCGCGACCCTATAAACGTATGCGGCGCCTAGATCGAATAAAGTGAGATGTTTCAACCTTAAGCTAATCTATGGAGTAACTTTTGTCTCCTCAAACCCCACCTATGGCAGTCGAATAGTACCTGCATCAAACTAGTTTGTAATGATTACTCATAAGTTCAGAATTTTCCAGAAAAGATTCTCGGCCTTGTTTTAGACTTAACCGTAAACATACTTTCCTCGTGTGTTTGCAGATTGCAATTAACCGATTAATCCCTTATGCATTTTTTTATTGCTGTACGTTAATGTCACTTTTCGATTGGTTTCTTGCTCACCTTTTAAACTGACATGTACCCAGCCAGAGTTAGCAATACCTGACGTATAATGCTCTAAAATAAGTTGATCGTATTCTAAATTTACACTAATCCACAGGGGGGGGCTATGTTCAATGGCTGCCCGATTATTTTCTATTTCTTAAAGAATAGATTACAGTGCGGTGTAGTCAAAGAGGCAGTTACCAAACCGACTGCTACTTGAGAAAGTCTGAGCCCGGGTGTTTATATTTTCCATTCCAAATGTTGTTCCAGGTCTAAATTGGATAGTATAAAACGCATTTAAATTAGCCGTATAGCGGTTAAAGCCCGCTAACTGGCGTGAAAATGTCTCCCCTCCTGCACCGGTAGCACTAGAGCCTGAACTTCTAACGTTGTTTTGACCTGTTGTTATTTCTGCTGAACCAGCACCAACCTCAGATCCTGCTGAAAGACCGGTAGAATTTGTTTGCGACTCATTATCATTCGACGCATTGGCACTATTTAAGCTGCTCGATGATCCATGGGTACCTGAACCTCCAGTTGCCAATGGATTGGAGTAGTGTATTGCGTTAATGGTGACACGCATTGTATAGTTCCAAGCATTAAAAGTACGAGAACTGCCATTGTCATCTACCCAACCAGAATCCCAAGCACCTTGGATTACACTGGCTCGGTTACTGCAAAATCTTCTAACCCTACTAGCAACACCAGAGCCATAAATTGATGCTTTCTCATTACTAAATCCTCCATGACCCCTTCGGCGCTCAGCTGTTGACTGCATAGCATTGAGCAAGGCGTTAATGTCATAACTAGAAACTCGACGAACATCGATTCCTCCCTGAGTAAGGGAGCCTACTGAGTTCGGCCTACTGACACCCCCACCGACTTGCCTTTGTACGATAAGCTGACGCTTTAGCCGTTTATTTTTTTGCTGTAACACGTGGGTTAATTCATGTGCCAGTAGATGCCTGCCACTATCCGAACCAGGTCGATATTCCCCGTCGCCAAACACTAGATGATTACCGCAGGTAAACGCCCGTGCCTGAATTGATTTTGCAGTGTTAGCAGCGTGATGATTGGTGTGAATGCGCACGTCTGAAAAATCTTCACCAAACCTGGCTTCAAAAAATTGACGTTCTGATACCGGCAACGCTTCCCCACCCACTTGCATTGATTGGATATCAGCATCAATAGATGAGCTGACCTGAGGTGTGTTAGCCTGCACGGATTTGCTTTGCACTCTATCTTGTGGTGTGTCATAAAGACCTGTGGCTATAGGTTTAAAAGAGCTACCTATAGGTAACACTGTGTTCGTTTTCAAAGCGCTATCGGCAGGTTTGGGCATCCTCATCACCTGATCTGCGACTCTATCAGCCTCTTTCTCGTATTTATCATTCACCGCGCCAATTTTAAGCTTGGGCTGCACCCGTAAACCAGCAGAGTGACCAACATTCAATATATTGCGCAATAACCGATCATTCTTACCTAAGCTGCAACTATCTCTAACTGCCATCGGCGCTTTTGAAACTTGCTTTTTGGAAAGATCCTTTGCAAATGCGTACATAATAATTACCTCTCTCTTCCTTTTTTGTAATACTGGCTTAATCTAGACTATTACCTTAGAAAACACTCTGCCCATGTTATCTTTAACAATGTCTCCTCGACTGGCTAAATACTGAATGCCCGCCGCGTCGGGTTGTTCTGTAATATTGTGGCAAATCATCACCCGCGTGCCGAAAACGTGCAGATAAGATCCACTAACTTGTAGAGCGCTAAAGTAATTGTTGTTAATCTCGACTGTATCACCCAGCACAGTTGAGCTCTGCCCAGTGAACTCATTATCTTTTAACAGACAGCGTTGATAGCCCACGACTGGTTTATCTATCCCGTCAGGGTCTCCAGCGGCTATATAAGTTTCAATGCGATGGATGTTGTTGTTACTGGCTAAAAATTGATTTTCACCGCGCACAAAATCCCCCTCTACCATCTTGATATTGTTTAAAGTACGACCGTCAAGGGCATGCTGACTATTAACGACCAGCGTGCTGTCAAATCTGCTCTCACTGATTTGCAGATCAAGACGGGGATCGACTATACCTAAACCGCTAGCAAAGCCCGACTCCGTGGCGTTAATAATAAAGTTAGTGATTAACTTGCCCCGCTGTGCCAAGCTAACCTTGTCAGTTGCAAGACTTTTGTAAAATGCAGTGATCTGACTGCCACGTCTTTGAGTCTTTACTTCTAAAAACTTATCTGCGGCATAATCAATGTTTAAATCCGCTTCGAGAGGTTTCTTCAACAGACGGTTTTTTTGAATTGGAGTTATCTCTAATATAGTTGTGTTTTTTAGTTCTCTAGTTATTCTGGATATTTTTCTTTTAGGTATTAATTCGGACCATTCTTCGCGCAACTCTTTGGACAAGCCCTCAATCTGTTCTGCTAATTTTTGTACCTTGGTTGTAAATGTCCCTCTTTCGACACTTAAACGGCTCACACCCAGCAAGCTGTCAAGTAATTGTACAATAGTGCTATTTTCAGCGATCTTACCTAAGGTAAAGTCGCCAGGTTCAAACACCGAGAGAATGCGCGTGTACATCGCCGTAATAGAATTACCTTGCCACCGCAAATTACCTCTATTGCCACGGGCAGCCACTTCGATTAAAGGGCGTGAGTCTGGGGATTTCGCGACTCGAATAAACTGACAGTTTTCGATCACAATATTGTCTGCATGGATTTGCATATGGCTCTCGCCTGTTTCGAGTACAAAAGTGATATCGCGAAAAACCACTTCTTTTGCCGTAATATTCCAAGCTTCACCTTTAAAGGTCACCACACTGGCCTGTGCACCGCTGCCAATCATTTTAAGTGTCTGCTTGCCAGTAATAGGTATCGGTTTCTCAACAATATGTTGCAAAGCGTGTAAGCACAGCCATACGCAAGAATGATCAAGGTTGATCGACTGTTGAAACTTGGCTAGTTCGCCATCTAGAGTACGATTAATCCCATCAATGGATATAGAACAGCCGCCTTGCATCTCACGCAAGCACAATATTTGCAGGGCCTCTTGCACTGTTATTGCGTCTTTCAAATCACTGCACAGCAAACTATCTCTGTTTAACGGAATATGGTCGGCACGCAGTTCACACAGCAGCGTATCCAGCGTCTGAGACAGTGGTTGTACTTGCGCTGCGGGCATCGCCAGCAGTGAACTGACACTGGGCACGGTTGGGCTAACACACTGGGGGATTTGGTAGGGTAAGGTATGGGCGGATAAATGACACAGTAGCGCATCCAACATATCTTTCACTGAAATTTTATCATCCCTATCCAAATCGGGCCAGCCGGGCAGTGAACTTAAATAACTGAGCAGCGTGTCAGTGCTGCAATTAGGTGTCAAGTAAGCGATGTCTGCTGCGCTAATATCACAGAGCGCATCCATTGCCTGCTGCACATTCTGTGCACCGTGAAACAATGCATCACAGTGTTCAATAAAACCAATATCATCAGCCATGATGTTATTGAGTGCTGGAAAGTGAAATTGACGGCGCTGCGCATCACTTTGGGCAGTGAGTGCGCCAGTGGCATCGGCGGTTGCCAATACTAAATAGTGATGCTTTACACCTTGAGGTAATTCACCCTGCGCCGGCTCACCCAACACATAATCACCAGGTGCAGTAACCGCTTCACGCACGGCGCTATACCAGTAATCACCCGCCACAAATTGGGCTGACACTAGACGCAATTGTAGCTGTAATAACTCTAGATTAACGCTAAACTCATCGCCAATTACGCCTGCATTAATAGTATTGTAGTAGCCGTGCGCATCCATGTGGTATTGATGAGATAACAATACACCCCGATCTATACCACTCACCAATTGAGACGTGGTCAAATTGATCGTGCAAAAACCATCCCACTGGCGCACATAACTGAGTTGCTCATCGACACCCGCAGGTACTAGATAACTGTTGGTCAGCGTGCCGCGCTTGACCCTATTTCCCATAAAGTGCGCGCCGAGATTCTTTTCACTGTGAGCATCAAAAAATTCGTAACTATAGTCTCCCATTTTAAAGTCACTGCTGACACTGGCCACCACAAATTGTTCAGCGCCATTATCTCGCGACCACTTTAAGGTCATAAATGTAGAGCCATCCTCCTCAAACACTTCGTGTACTTCGACTCTAAACAGATAATTGCCAATGCGTTCGTCTATCTCCACTTCGATAGCACAGGGGTCGCAAGGGTCTTCACTGACAAATATTTGTCGCAAACTCAAGCGCAATGGTGCATTGCCAATACTGGGGTTTTGCACCTCATCCATCACCCCCAGTGTATTATCCGCCCATTTCACCTGCAGCATGGTCTGGGTACGGGTGCAGGTATCGGCACCGTGCAACCCTGGATCTAGTAAGTCTCTATCTTCAATACTTGTGACCGTGCGCTCCCAGACATCCGCATACAGCTGGAAGTTGCTCGCAGGTAGCGGCGTGGGCTGCACTAAATCTGGCTGCCCAGTAAATATAATAGGTGTATCCCCCAGCAGCACTGCAGGTACTCCCTCTACATACAAGCGGCCGGGCTGAATACTTTTATCGGCGTTAATTATTAAAGAATTTGTTGCCGGGGCGCCACTGCCAATAGCATCATCCAATGCGTCGTTTAAGCGCATTTTAACGATATCCGAGAGCTCGTTAATATCACTATCGAGTACCGCTCGCCCCTGTTGCTGATAAAGCGCAGAGTAGCGTTTTGCTTTTTTTTGACTATTCCTTGAGATTTGAGTCTTCATCTTCCATCCCCAGTACAAAGATTAAAATATTATCTATTTTTCGGCGCAGCACAACGCATGCTGCTATCACTGACTAGCACGGCACTGATACCCACCGGTAAAAAACCTTGTAATTTATCGATCACAGCATCTTGTTTTAAAATTAATCGATCATCATGGAAAGCACCCATTTCTCCACCATCTTGGGCACCATATTTAATCCGTTCAGTGCTTTGCTCAGCCAGTACGGCGCAGCCAGGCTCACCAAAGGTCTCGCTCAAAAATATCGGCGCCAAAGTAGTGCAGCTGCGGGCGTTGAACAACAAACTGTTTTCAACACCAATTACCACATCAAACGTTTGTTCTGCGTAGCGAGAATAACGAATACAACCTTGCTCTGGCGCTTTTAAATCAATGTGGCTGCTATGCATCTGTGCTGTGAGTATGCAGTCACTGATACGCACGACTTTAGCCTGTAAAGCCGTTAGCACCGTACAGTAATCAAGTTCTATCAAACTCCCAGCCGCGTCGATTTTATTTATCAGGCAAGACTTTGCCGTCAGCACCGCCACATCGACTAATGCTGCTCTGAGCACAAGTTTGCTAGCTGCACAGTGATGCAGAGACAGCACTCCTGCTGTTAATTCAACAGAATGCATTAGCCAGATGTTTTCAAATTGATAGACTGCCTCTTGTTCAAAGTGAATAGCACCGATAATTTTTAGCGGCAGGTCTGTCAAACCACGATATCGATACAGAGGTAATTCACGCCCTCCCCACTGCGTGCTGCTTTTTTCTATAGAGACAAGCGAATCGAGATACTTATCCCGATCTTTGATTGTGGACCATTGAATACTCTGGCTATCTTGACTAAAAAAGCCCACTTGCAATGGTGTATAGCACAACAATTTTGCCGGGTGATAACGCCCTTGAAGCATGCCAGTTCGGGATGTTCGAAAGTCCACGGTGCGTTTACTGACATCCTGATAGCTGTCGTTAAAACAGGGAACACCCGCATCTTTTAACTGACACCATGGCAACTCGCTAGTGCCGATACGACTGTGTTTTCCTGCCGCAGAATTAGCCTCACATTGCACGGCTCTGGATGCGTAGCGAAAATCTATGGTCACATAAGGCAGTCCTGGATGACGCGCTTTTTCAGCAGGTGCCACAGCTTCATCTAACGCTGGATTTGCGCCAAACAAAAGTGCGGGGAGCAATGGATCGCCAATGCGAGCGGTTGTCGCCACGCGCTTCCATCCCTCCTGAATTTCAATTTCAAACTGGCCGATTGCCTCACTGATCCCCTCCAAACACAACATAGTGCCTTTGCTTTGTCGCCAGGCAATTGCATTACTGATTTCTGCGCGCTGGCCTTCAATATCTGGTGACACTAGGTTCACATCCAGCAAGCGTGCAAAATATGGCAGCAACCAAGGCTGACAGCTCTGCTCAATTCCCTCGCTGTCCTCACCTGCCGAGTCGGCAAAGTTATCGTTAAGTTGCTGTTTAATGCTGTAGTAAATTTGGTTTAACAAGTCGCCATTGGCATCCAAATATTTGGCCAGATCGCCTTTATCAATTATTTTATTATCCGCACTCCGCAGGGTATTATCTCGCTCGCGATACACTGAGGGTAACAACTGATAGAGCTGCTCACCGAGATCTGTTTTTGCACTCACACTTGATACTCCTCTATCGTTACATCAATACTAGGCAAGCGATTGTCTAATTGAATACATTGCCTTTTATTAGGGAATATGACTTGAATAGCATGATTGTCGCTTTGTGCCATCCATTGAGTTTGCCTCAACAGCTGACAAAACTGCTCAGCCAGATTCGTTTTAGCACTCACACTTGATACTCCTCTACCGTCACATCAATAATAGGCAAGCGATCGTCTAAGTGAATACACTGTCTCTTGTTAGGGAATATGACGCGAATAAGATCATTGTCGCTTTTAACAATCCGCGGTACCTCAATCAATGGCTGCCCGAGTAGCGCTAGCTTTATCTCACAACTACTATTTTCGACCCCCGCTATTGCCTCAACCAGCTGATACACTTCACCTCGGTACAGCGCTTGGCCCAATTTGCGGTTCTGTATCGAAAAAGCGCTCTGTAAAGCACTGATCACCTCAGCGGAAACTAAGTCACTATCATAGCTCTGCGTATCAATACGCAAGCTAATGGCAAAACTGACCAGCACCGCTTGATAAGCGCTAACCACAATTGCAACCCCTGGCAGTGAATGAGCGGTTAAGTAATCAATCAGGCCCACTGTCAGTTCTGTGGTAAGTTGCGCGCCATTGGTTGGCACCACCACAATTTCAATTTTTTCTCGCTGCCCTAAGCCAGTTGGCAGCGCAAAAGCTTGGGCCTGCTGATAGCTTGGATGTGCGATAGTTAACTGTGCAAAATCCGGTAGCGAAACACAGCGTTCTAGCGTCAACAAGGCTGCGGGTGCATCGCGCTGTAGTGACTCTATTGCCTGCATTTGCGCCCCTCCGCTGGCGGGCAAAGGCTGTTGTAACGCTTCGATTAGGCGGTGCGGGCGCACAGCTTTCACCAAGCTTGCGGCGGATACATTGCCACTAGGGCCAAGACCCTGGCGATAGCCAATACGAACATTA
>JAWUWK010000050.1:0-14844 GCA_034111875.1 Gammaproteobacteria bacterium | reverse complement strand
TCGGTTTGAAACGTTTAGCCGCGCAAATACTCGGTCTTTACCGAGAGAAGGGGTATCTAATGGCGCAAGTCTATTTACCCGAGCAAAATTTAAAATCAGGTACTTTACAAATCAATATTAGTGAAGGCCGGCTAGACCAAGTGAACATAGCGCAAACGGGCAAGTTAAAGTCTGTGGTGACTCAACGCTATATCGACTCGCTGCAAAAAAACAAAGTATTAAATAGCACTAACATTGAGCGCACGCTGCGTTTATTATCTGACTTGCCCTCCAATGAAGTGCGTTTTGTATTCGACCCTTCGCTAAAAGAAGGCTATGCCGATATCAATGTCACTACTTTAGATGTAGAAGATAACATAGGCTATATCAGTTTAGATAACCAGGGTAATCGCTTTGTCGGTGGTTCAAGGTTAAGTGGTCAGTATAACCTTAATAATCAATTCGGTTACGGCGAAGTGTTTACCTTCAATGCGGCGAGCAGTGGTAAAGGTTATCATTATCTAGCCATAGGCTCAGCCGTTCCTATCGGTGGTGACGGCTTGTTTTTTAACACTCAAATATCCGCTACTCAATACGAATTGGGAGAAACCTTTTCTGCCTTAGATGCCAATGGTGATAACCAAGCACTGAGTTTTGAATTACGCTATCCGCTGATCCGCAGTTTAAATAAAAATGTTAACATCGCCGCCGAGATTAAACGCCAGCAATTTGATGATAAAATTGATGCCACTAACGTTTCCTCGGATAAGCGTGTAGACCTTTTGAACTTAAAGATGCGAGGTGATTTTGTTAGCTTTACTGGAGATCCAACACGCTGGGGTTTAAGTCTCAGCACCGGCAAGATTAACTTAAGTGCGATTGATCGCAGCAACGATACCTATGGCACCGATGGCGGTTTTACACTATTAAATAGTGACCTAAGCTACCGTCATAGATTAAATGATAAGTGGGCTTTTGGCCTCAAAGCCCAAGCGCAATTAGCCAGTTCAAATTTGGACAGTGCGGTTAAAATGCAGCTGGGGGGCAGTAGCGCGGTGCGTGCTTATCCTCAAGGTGAAGCCTCAGTAGACAGTGGTTTGGTGAGTAGTTTAGAGCTTAGCTATTTCCAAAATGAACGCCTTAGCTGGACCGGATTTTTTGATATAGGGGTAGGTAAAGAGCGTCAGAATGAATTTGTAACCGATACTGATAACACCAAAAAAATATCGGGTGTCGGTTTAAACGTGAATTGGCTGATTGCAGATAAGCTCAACTTTAGCTCCACCGTTGCGGTGCGCACAGAGAAAAAGCCTGAATCTGATTCTAGAGACCTTGAACCTCGATACTGGTTACAGCTTACGCACTTTTTCTGATAGTCTAAGCTAAACGCTAAAATAATACTTGTCCCCAGAGCACTTAGCCTCTTTGTTAAAAAACCAGCCCAGTGCTGGTTTTTTTTGGTTATCGAATTTGACTAAGCCCTTCTATTGATAATGATTTGCGGCATTATTTACAAAAATGTGTCGACTTAAAATGAGCCCAGTGGGCTGATCTATAGTACCGGCAAAGAGGCTTATAAATTTACTGCCTTTAGGTTGCCACAATAAATTTGAAGCGCATCGACGCAAAACCGCGCTCGGCGGTTTCTGATCATATGAATCACTTTAAGCTGCTCGACGTGAACAGTTTGAGTGCGGCTTTTTTAGCGCCAATGGCGGTCCCGACATTGACTGAAGTTATTTGACACTTTATACAGGACAAGTGTTGACAGAAAAGTGTTGTCAGTGACAGGCAATCACTGATCTGAGCTGACCTTCAAGCTGATCACTAATGGCCTCACACAGGCAAACGCCGGTTATTCGCTTATGGATAGGCATCAAAACTCTCTCTGTTATTCTGATCAATCTATAGCTGAGCTTGGTTTATTACTGTTGCGTATGACAATGTTAAATGAATTAGCGCAAAGAGTATGAATATAGCGTAAGCGGCTTGTCGTCAGGCAGAGCCACAAGATTAATAAAATGTAAATGCAATATTAATATTAATATAAATATAAATAGTCAGACGCAGTTAAGAAAAACAAGAAAAACAAGAAAAACAAGAAAAACGATAAATCTAAGCTATCATTAAATCAATCTAAGTCCATTTCGCACACTAATACTGTGCAAATAAAATAAGGACATTGCTTTGGAATTATTTTTTAAAAATTTTACTTTATGTCTTTTCAAATACGCTGACGATTATAAACGTCTTTTCTCATCGGCCATTTTTTACGTTCTCAAAAATACCACAGTACTTTTTTTACTGTGCGCGGTGTCGGAGTTGTCGGCTAAAGTGTCTATCGTATACACTTCAAACCAGCCTGATATTTTGCTTAAAAAAAACGTTGCACATTTTCCCCAACTCAGTTCTTTATTAAACCAATTAAGAGCGGGCAACGAAAATAACATCTTATTTTTTCACGGGGGTGACAGTTTTTCACCCAGTGCGATTTCTCTGTTTGATAATGCGAATAACATTGTTGCACTGGCTAATATTATGGATGTCTCCGTTTACTCTGTGGGTAAAAGAGAACTCTCTTATGATGTAGATGTATTATCGCTGCGCTCTCTTGATGCGCAGTTTCCTATTATCTCAAGTAATGTTCTAGACAAACGCTCTGGGGTGGGTGTTGAGGGACTCTTTAGCGATTATAGATTTGAAGTTGAGGGGGTATCAGTCGCGGTCGCCTCTTTGGCTAACCCGAGGGCATTAATAACATACGCCCCTCAATGGGCTGAAATTTCTGCGATGAGCGACGTGTTGCCCTCGATACAAGAAAACCAAAAAGACGCTGATTTTAAAATTTTGATGACCGATTTAAAAAGGCAAGTCAGCCTAGACATTGCCAAAAGCTATGATTTTGATCTTATTCTAATTGCCAATGATGGGCCGGATGAAATAATACAGGCAGGGGATACTACAGTGATTTTTGCGGGCGGCCAAGACGGCGATACGGTGGTGATTGACTATGACAGACACAAGACACCTAAAGTGTCTGCGAGGGTTGAGCAGCTCTCTAAATTCGCCGCTGATCCGATTATTTTAGAATTTGTAGACCGTTACCACATGAGATTAGATAATTTATACAATGAAGTGATTGCAGTGTCAGCCAGCGATTTCAGTACCGATAAAAATAAAATTAGAACCACAGAGACGGCCCTCGCCAATATTTTCGCCGATGCATTACGTGATCATGCAAAAACCGACATTGCAGTGATCAACAGCGGTTCAATCCGCAACTCGGCCTTTTATCCGAAAGGCTATGCCTTTACCCGCGGAGATATTCAGCAGGAGTTTGCGTTTGGGGGCTATTTTGTCGTGATTGAAATATCGGGTGCCGATCTTCTCGATATGATGGAGAATTCTGTGAGTCGAATTAGCTATATAGATGGCAGATTTATGAATGTATCTGGGATGTCAATGATCTACGATTCAAACTTGCCTGTGGGCGCGCGAGTAAAGTCATTAACAGTCGGTGGCACAGACGTCATTGCAGAGCATGTCTATAAAATGGCGATGCAAGACTTCTACCTCAAAGGCGCGGATGATTATCTAATGTTAAAAAACAAAGAGCCCATTAACAACTTGTTCGCGAAACGTAGAATCTGGCATATAGTCACTGATTATCTTTCCCAGTTAGAAACCGTAAAGGCCCCCGTTTTAAACCGACTTATTAACCAGGGCACAGATGAAAATTAAATGGCGTAACAGCATATCTGCGCGCATCAATGGTGGCATGATTGGTATTTTAGTTGCTCTGTTTGTTATGGCTGCGTTATCCTTTTGGATGACCGCTAAGTTTAATACACTTTCACAGGCGGTTGCTGATGTTCACTTACCAGAATTGGCTAAATCATCTGATCTACAGTTAGCGATTAAAAATATTCATAGAAAAATTAGCAGTTTAACCCAGGCTAACAGCAAGATAGAAAATCGAATTATTGTACAAAAAATAATCAACGAATTAGCCCAAGTCTCAGCGGTTTTGAAAAAATTGACGGTTGATAAGTACAGTCGAACCATGACGGTAATGAGTAAAGAGTTATTACCTATTGTTAATTCCTACAGCTATGAAGTGGATAATTTTCAAGATAAGAAAGCCCAATTGCGCAATAAAGTTAGTTTGTTAGACCAGTTCTATAGCATCCAACTAAAAACACAAAAAGTGAATAACGAGCGAGCCAGTAGCCAACTTAATACTCTCTATATCATTGCGCGCTCCCTTGGCGATCTGCCGACCACTTTTTTATTCAAACAAGCTCAGGAAAAGATTGAGCAGATTATCAAACAATTGAAACAGCAACACTTTAATGCGACTGAGCTGTTTGATGTGATCGAAAACCCCGGCGATGGCATAGTGGCTATTTTGCAGGCACAATCAAATATCAAGCTCAACTTGTCAGTGTTAAATACCCAGACCAATGTAATTATTGAACAGTTAAACTCAACATCCTTAGGCAAAGTATTGTTTCTAAAGAAATTAGTAGCGAGTAGTTCGGAAATTCTGCATCGGACATCTAATCAGTTTAATACATTTTTAATCACAATCGTATTATTGACCTCAGCTTTAACGGTTGCCTTGATGTACTTTTTTCATCAAAGTATCTCGAAAAGGTTAATGATCATTGCTAACAGTTTAGGCCCAAGGGAGAATCAAACAGTATTAGAACAAGAAACCCAAGGGACGACAGAAATCAGTATTATTGCTAAATCAATTGTTAAATATATTGGCCACAATGAGCAACAAAACGCCAAAATCCAAGCCAATGTAAAACAGTTAACGATGATAATAGAAAATTCAAGTCAAGCTGTTTTGATTTATTGCCAAGATAAAATTGTTTACAGCAACGAGTACTGCAACGAATTACTTGACGTCAATGACTTTTCTAATACAGACATTGTGTCACAAAATTTATTAATCGCAATTGATACTATGACCTACCAAGATCGGCTGAAAGTCGGACCCTACTTTTTCAGGTTTTTCGCCACCGATATAGATTGGAATGGCAAGCGCAGCACACTCGTCTTATTAATTGATATAAGCAATGAGGTGAACAAAGAAAAATATTTGATTAAGACCCTTAAAATTGTAAAAGATGAATCGCTTACCGATACGTTAACGGGGTTATATAATCGACGTAAATTAGAATTATTTATCGAACAACTGCCACCTTTTGAATATGCCTTGATTATTGCAGACATCGATTTTTTTAAAGCCTTCAATGATCTTTATGGCCATGGCGAAGGCGATCTATCAATTACCAAAGTAGCGTTGGCCATTAAACAAAGCTTGCGCACTAAAGATGATCTTGCAGTGCGATACGGTGGCGAAGAGTTTTTGATTTTATTGCTTGATAGTACGCTTGAGCAAGCTGAAATGGTCGCCGATAGAATTCAAAATATGTTATTTAAGTTTAACATTAAACATGAAAAATCGACCTTAAATCAATTATCATTAAGCTTAGGTATTGCCCACTCGGGGGAGCTTGATGAAGAAAACTGGCAGGCATTGTTTAACATAGCTGACAAGCGTCTCTATCAAGCAAAATCCAATGGCAGAGCTAGAATAGTCTCTCGGGACGATGATACATTCTCTGTGTCAGAAAAGCTTAAATAGAGCACATCACTGCTTAGACTTTTCTTTTAACGCCGCTGCGTGCTCTGTCTTTTATATTGCTTTGAATGTAGTTTTTGTCAGTGGTCTCTGAGGAGGCATGGCCTAATTCATCCGCTAAGTGTTTTAGCGGTCTTGATCCTGCATCTTCTGTGGCTCCTGTGTGCCTTAACCAGTGAGTCGTCGCGGCCATTAGATAGTTTGCATCGTCACTAAAACCATCCCTCTGTAAGGCTTTAATAGCAAAATCAAAGCTTTGCTCTACTATTCTTCTTATTTGCCTAGACGTCATATTGCCACTGCCACGGAGTTTGTTCAGCATTGGTGTGTCTTCATCTGGAGAAGGCAGGGCGGAGAGCCCTCTATATTGACGGTAGCGTTTTAAATAGACTAGATAGGCTTCAGGCACCGTCACAGAGCGTATTTTGTTGCCTTTACCAAACACAGTTAAATACCAGAAATCATCATTATCTTTAGTAAAATCAGACATAGTAGGTCGCCATTTAGGGTGTTCTGAAAGCTCAGATACCCGCAAATATAATGATTTTAAGGTAACTATTATAAATAGATTCCTCTCTAATTGCTGATCTTTTTCGGCCATTTCTCTGGTAATACCTAGCACATATTCCCATTGTAATTCACTTAAGGTATCAGGTGTTTTACGTTGTACTTCTCTAACCAGATAAGGGCAGCTTTTTTTAACCACTGGCACAAAATTTTTATCACAGACTTCTTCCATTTGCGCGTGCTGGTACAACACACTGATCGCCGTAAAAGTTGCGATAAGTGATTCTTGTGAAGGCCGGTATTGATCAACCTGTGCACTTGCCGTTGGGTCTTTTTTAATCAGCGATTTCGCGACTTTTACCACGAACGGTCGCCATTTCTGATTAGAGTAATATTGTCCAGATTGCCATTTAAATCGCTGTTGAATGGATAAACCCACCCAAATCTTATCGGGTTTCCAGACAAATTCGATATAGGCTTCTATGTCTTTACGGCTAACCTGAAAAATACCTTTAGCTCTTGTTTGCCAGCAAAATAAACACCAGCGTTCTATCTCATTGCGAAATCGTATATAAGTGCCTTCAGATTTGCGGCCCATGATGTATAAGAAATCTAAGACAAAGACCAAATCTTTGCTGGCGACTGGTTCAAGTGATTGCAGTTCTCGCAAAAAGTTTGCCAGATCGGGGTACTCGCCAGCGAGTTGATCTTGTAACAAAAGTGAGCGTTGGTTTCTAATTTCTTTAAATGTATTGATAAGTGGCGTGACGAGTAGCATAGCGATAAGGCCGTTATTATATAAGCATTACAGTATATCAGGCTGGTTAACTATGTCCAATACTTAAGAGTATTGGACATAGTTAACAGGTAGATAGCCCTCACTCAACATGCCATTGTGGTTTCCGAAGTTTTTTCAGACATTGAATTAGAGTGCCTTGTAAATGATTAATTAATAACTTAGCTCTATGTAACAAGCAATTCGCAAAGTTGAAGGTATCTTTTAAACAACTGCTAGATTCAAGTAATAAGTGCAACACGCTTGCCGAGAATGGCTTCAAACGGTGTTAAGCCGTTTAATACCTTTCTCGGTATGAAGTTCAGTAAAAATATTCGATCTTCAATTTCTTGTTCCCTCAGACTAGCCATATCAAATTTCCTAGGCCAAAAGCGCCTGATTCTGCTATTAGTATTTTCATTTGTTCCACGCTGCCAGCTCGCATATGGCTTGGCAAAAAACACATCAACACCTGTCTCTTCGCTCACTCGTTGATGATCAGCGAACTCGCCTCCAGTGTCTAAGGTAAGTGTTAGTAAAGCAGCAACTGTGGATAGCATTTCTATAAGGGCGTCACATACCTCTTCCTTGGTGTTGTTGAAAACACATTTGACTAAAGTAAACCGAGTTTTACGTTCCACCAAAGTGGTCACCTGGTTTATTGTGTGAGAACGTTCAGCCTAAGACCAGCTGGCTCTCAAGTCTATTACCAAGTGTGTCGGTTATGTAGGAATCTAGGGAAGATTATTAAGTGGGATTATAAAGGCCGAAGAAATCCTATTTGGTTAAAAATATTTTTAAATTGAAATTTTTTATTTGAATTTAATTTTCTTTTAATTTCAATTCTGTCAAGTATCTCAGGGTGTTGAAAATAGTAATTTTCAAAACTATAAAGTTCTGCTAAAGTCAAACGCTTAGTCAAATACCTATCTATGATTTCTTCTTTTTTTATGTAGTCTATATCCATAGATGATTACTCCGATAAACCAATAAATATTTATTGACACTAGTTTACTGATAATCGGTAGTAAATCCTCTCACCTTTTTAAAAGGTTAAATTAACATGTGCTTTAGAAAATTAAATATCAACATTAAAGCCTGATAAGATGGCATGATTTAAGTTCCCTTTATGATCCGCTATTATTGTTGAAGTATTATTTTAAAACGATTTCTTGCTCTGGATACTACACGATCAAATGCCGTCACTGTTAGTTCCATTGCTTGGCAAACTTGCAATTTCTCCTGCTCCCATACATAGAATCTCATTAAAATTTCTCTATCTCTGGGTATTGATAGTTTGCGTAATAATTTCCTGGTATAACGGCTTTGCTGCTGTTTAATAATAGCCTGTATTTGATCATGACTTTGATCGACGGCCCTTTCAATAATCTGGCTATTAACTTGAGTTGCCCGGCGCATCTCTTTTCGATAATGACCAATGATTATATTGCGCGCAGTGGCATGTATAAACTGACTAAGCTTAGCAGGTTCTTGAATACTGTCTCTTCTTAATCTCTCAATGATGATCCTTAATGTATCTTGAAAAAGGTCATCCGCAAGAGCAAAATCGCCGGTTCGATAGCGTAACATTTCAAGTAAAACACGTTGATATTTTTCGACTAAAGCAGTTTCGGCAGCGAGATTCCCCTGGCCTATTTGCGTCACTAATTGCTCACAATCAAAGGTCTGATCTTTTACACTAGTTAACATCTTTTACTTCCTTTTAATAGTTACTGCTGGAGAAGAATACGTAATTAAGCGTCATTAGATACTATCAAAAAATTTAATTATTGATGCCAAGAGACTTTAGAATAGATTATATAAGCTAGTTAATTTTATAAGAGTTACCCCTTAAATAAAAAAAGATATTAATAAATAATGTACTTTTTAAAATATAGTATTTTTTATATAAATGAACATAAGATGAATAATTCATTAATACCTTAAACGAATGTTTAAAACAAGGAATTTAGGTAAATTATTTTATTTTTTTTTCTTAATATCTAATAATTTAAAACAAAATATAAACTTTAACTTATTGAATAAATTAATACTAATATTAATTTTTTAAACTAATTTCACAGTTATTGCTTAAGTGAAAGTAATTTTAATTTAAAGAGGAATCATTGATTCTAACCAACGCTTTATTGCATAAGGAACATGCGAATAAGTCCAGAATTTTCTCTACAGTTTTAAAAACGGCTCAATACACGAAAAGTAGCGCAGTTGAATGACCAGTCCTTTGCAACAGACCTGACCAGCGGCCGTTTTTAAGTCCGCCCTTGCGGACGTCCAGAGCATAACGATTTCGTTGTTATCTATTTTAGCCAGGCAACCAGAGCGCTTTTAATCAATGCCTGGTCTCGACCTGCTCTGTACGCTTGAGTTGTTTTGGACTTGTTCGCATGTTCCATAATATAGAATGCTTATTTACGTTTGAAATTAGCGCATATTACCCCAGAAATAATGGCTAGCATGGCTATAATTGTTTCCATTTGCAGCGCTTCGTTGAGTAATAAAAACGCCAGTATAGACACCAGAATTGGTGTTGTTGCGCCCCAACACGCAGAGAGTTCAGCACCTAGTTTATTGATCGCATGTCCGTAGGTAATCACTGAAATGAGGCCACAAAAAACTCCCATCACTAATAATTGTGGCAGGACTTGCGCTATGAAAGACACGTTAGCAATATTAGATGTAAAAACATTGAAGGGAAATATTAACAACAAAATAGCTGCAGCCGAACCATTTAATACCGCCGCGATTTCTAATCCAGATAATTTTGTAAGCTTAATGCTGATAGTGTAAGTAGCCCAACAGGCCGCCGCTATGATATATAAGACAGCACCTAGCATACTGGCCTCTGAAGTTTGTTGTAGGTTCGATAAGACCAATAATGTAATACCGGTAATGACAATACTTAAACCTAGCGTTTTTCTTTTGGCTAGGCGTTCGCGGTAGCAAAGTACTGCCATCAAAGTGACGAAAACAGGTGCAACACCTGGCACTAATAAACTGCCTACCACCGCTTGAACATTTCCCGATGCAATTACACAAATAAGGTAGAACGGTAACCCTGCACCAACACAAATACCCAAAAGATAGCGCTTTTTACACTGCAATATTTTCTTTTTTGATTTAATCAATACAGGTAATAATATTATCGCCGGGAACACGAAACGTAACAGCGCCATATCAAAACTGGTCAACGCCGATTGAGCTCCACTGCGAAGAGCGACAAAGAAAGATGACCAAATAAGTAAAGTAGCGACTAAGGCTAGCACGCCAGAGTAAACAGGCAATAAATTTATTCTGGCGATAGCGACTTGCAACATAATGACCTCTTTTAACCGATTTCGGCAAATTTAAAAGAAGCTATTATGCTTGGTCTTTAAAGCCTTTTTTTGGCTTTATCGAATGAAATATATATAGTTTTTAACTTATAATAGTAATATTTTTATAAATATTGGTGGATTAAGCTATGGATCGTATAGACAGGAAAATTCTTGAGCGCTTACAAAAAAAGGGCCGGTTATCGACAGCTGAGATTGCTGAGAGTGTCAATTTATCGCCTTCACCTTGCGCGCGGCGTATCAAACGATTAGAGCAAGATAACATCATCATTGGCTATCAAGCGAAAGTGTCTAGGCACAGCGTTAATTTGGGCATGACAGTATTTGTCCACGTCAATCTAAATCGTCATCAAGAATCAGATTTAGCACACTTTGAACTCATTATTAATGATTTAGCGTCAGTTATTAATGGCCATGCTGTCGCCGGCCAGTATGATTATTTACTCGAGGTTGTCTGCACTGACCTAATTGCCTATGAAGCCTTTATGCGCCAGTTACGGGTAATTCCGATGGTCAAAGACATAAATTCAAATTTCACTATTCGCACGTTTAAAGAGCAAACTGCATTGCCTATTTCCTAACCTACTTGCCTAACAAAAGTCGAGAGATAGTTCTTCTATAAATCATTTTCAGCGCAAGCTAACAGTCCCAGGCTTTTCATTATTAGCCATTAATTGAAAAAACTAGGCTGGCCTACTGCACTCGAATCTATTCAGATTAATTGCGGCGATGATTTGAAGCTTTACCATGAGACTGGCTTTAGGCTATACAGGCCTTGCTATCAAAATAACCAGACTATACTTTGGTTTGATTATAGTAACTAGGCGCATTACGTGTGTATCACATCTGGTTTATGTTCAATGCTCTCAACTATTGACAACCTTTTAGACAACCCTGAGTCCAGTCTTACGGCTAGCGACCTTAAGCTGTTTTCTCTATCGTTTGATGCCTATTTTATTCTCGCCTGGAATTAATGGTAAAACCGGTTATATCTGGATTGGCTAAGCAACATGCAAACAAATCTTATATGCCTCTGACATACAGAACATTGCGAAATCTAGGCATCGATTACAGGCGCTTTGGTAGCACGACGAAAATTAATAACAACGCGATAGGGTTGATCTGTATGCCGCGAAAAACAGGTTTAAAGCGGCTAACTACTTTGTCGGATAGTTTCGAAAGGACTGGTCATTCCACTGCGCAAGCGGTCCGGTATTTAACGGCTTTTAAGTCCACAGATAGAAGACGGGACCTATTCGCATGTTACTAATAAGCTATACGCTAGCCACTCTCAACATACCCGTTAAAAATAGGCCATTACTGGCAGATTATATAAAGTTTTTTCTTAGCGTCGAGACTGAAGTTAGCGACTGAAAGTGAAAAGCTTTGCAGGAGATCAGTCTGGTTATTTACTCCCTATGAAAGTAGCAAAAATATCCGCGTATACTGCTTTTTGCGTTGCATTATTAGCTAAAAGTGAGGCTTATAGCGCGAAAACGGCCTAAGAAATAGACGTCACTGCCACAATCTGATTTAAGAGCGGAATTATATGCGACCTTAGAGCATTTTTGAAGGTGAGTATTAATCCGCTAATCTCAGTTTCTTATCAGAGCTTTCTGTTTAAAAATAATCGTCGGGTAGTGACTGAAGATGTGCTCTTGCTGGGAGGTTTTAGCTTTATTCAATGCTAAAACGACAGAATTAAACAGTATATCTGAGGTATCTATTAATGTCGGAATAGCCGAGGACATACCAATATTGATGTGAATTTCTTGCCCTGTGTCACTGAGTAAATTGAGTTGCGAAATTTCTTGGTAGAGACTTTTAGCAACTGATTCATAAGACAAGGTACCCACTTGACCTAAAATTAAAGCAAATTGATGGTTGTCTAGAATGGCCGCTAGATCATCGACGCGACGAGCGTGGCACTTAAATATATTGGCTACATTTCTATATTGATTCGAATCAAGCTCATGCATGTTAGTATCAAGTTCACCAATTAACAGCGCCATTGCAGAACCATTGCGCATAGATCGCTGCCATTCATTGAAAAAGAACCCATTAAAATTTTTCTGATTAGCCAGATGAGTCAATGTATCAGTCAAGGTCAATTTTTCAATTTCGGCTTGATACATCTTTCTATCGATAATATTAGCATGATTAAGAATCACATAGCGCTCTTTATCAAACACTACAACAGATCCGGTCACCTCCAACCACACTTCGCCAACAACTGAAGGTGCTTTAAATTCAAGCGTAAATTCAGTGCTCGAACCATCAATCAATCCCGCAACAGCCTGCTTACATTGACTTGCAAAGCCATTCGACTCGGTTTGTAACAGATGACAATACTGGTAATAATTTTTGCTTAACCAGACAATGTTTTTTGTAATGCCCAATTGCTCGGTTAATTTTTCCCAGCTATTATTCGTAAAAAAAATGCTTCCATTTTCTTTTACTACGACTATATAACTATCTAAGGAATTCAATATTCCCATGCATATTTCGGTCATAAGAATTAGCTTTTATCCAATTTATTTTTCCACTTACCACTAAAGTTAAGCAGAGAATTCTATAATAGCAAGCCGAAGTAAAAAATTAACTAGCCAATTAATATGATAACACATACTATTATGCTCATTATAATGGGTATTTTCCCCGTCAATAAGAAACTAATAACATTAGCCATTGTTCAGTTGAACAAACAAAAAGCAGGGTCAGTCTTCATTAATAGTAAATGTAATTGCAGTTTAAAACACATGATTTGTTTAGTTTTTAAAAACTGCAGTCATTTCAAGTTAATGTTCATCTATTAGCAATATCTAACTGGTTATTCGTTTTTATTAGGTTGCCAAGAATCATTCGAAGGCTTTGAGAGTAACAATTCTAGCAGAAATATTCGGCCCTTATTAAGGTCTTGTACAGACGTTTAATGACCGTTTGAAAAGTTAGGTATAGAGGAGGCGCTAGCAAACAGTCGCTTTCGTATTTAAGCCGTTCGCTAACGTTTATGAGCGCTAAAAATTAACGCAGTTGAAGATGAGTGCTCAGACCCAATTTTGTAGCAAACTCTGTTGCGAATGAAACGCCTAATCTATCTATAATCTCTTCTAATCGCGAAAGATTAGGAGAGTAATCAATGAGCGTTTCAACCCCTACTATCTCTCTTGCCACATAGCTAGAGCTACCTAAACCGTCAATCAGGCCTTTTTCTAGCGCTTGCTCTCCGGTCCATATCAAACCCGTAAAGAGTTCAGGAGAATCTTTCAAACGATCACCACGGCCTTTTTTAACTTGCTCAATAAATTGCTTATGGGTGGTCGCTAGCACTGATTGCCAAAATACTTTATCCTTATCTTTAAGCGGGCTGAACGGATCGAGGAAGGTCTTGTTCTCACCCGCTGATAGAGCGCGTCGCTCAACCCCCAATTTCTCCATTAAACCCACGAACCCAAAGCCCGAAGAAATAACCCCTATTGAACCAACTAAGCTAGCTTTATCGGCATAGATATAATCAGCCGCAGACGCAATGTAATATGCACCACTAGCACCTATATCAGTAATCACGGCATAAAGTTTCTTTTCAGGATAAAGTTTTCTCAAACGTTTAATTTCATCGTAGACGTAACCAGATTGCACAGGGCTTCCCCCCGGACTGTTAATGCGCATAATAATGGCTTGGCTTTGTTCCGATTTAAAAGCCCGCCTAAGGCCGCCCACTAAAATATCAGCACTGGCTTCACTGTCGGCAGAAATAGGCCCCTCTAATTCAATGATCGCAGTGTGTTGTTCGCTGTCGGTTACTGAATCACTGCCTGAGTATTGGGTATAAATATAAAAGCCTAATATTCCAAATAAATACGAGAACATCAGTGATTTAAAGAAAATTCCCCAGCGACGTGCTGTCTTTTGTTCCTTAAAGAGGCCATTGACTAAATTTTCAATTAAACGCCACTCTCTGCCATTAGTCTTACCTTCGCTGTCTGTTTTTTTTACCGAATCAACGGCATGTTGTGCTGCCGTCTTAGTTTTCTCATCCCAAGGACTATTGCTCACTCTTAATCTCCATTTAACTATCTATCCAACGTTCAATATGCTGGCACTTATCTACTATTAATAACGGGCTGTATGCATTTGCTTTTAACATTTCGCATACTATAACGCACAGCAATACTCGAAATAATATCCGCAGCGCAGACAGTTGTTTCTATCACTGATGTCATCGGCCCAGGATTTATGGGCCTTTGCCAGTAAGAGGACTATTACCTATTACCTATTACCTATTACCTATTACCTATTATCTATTATCTATTATCTATTATCTATTATCTATTATCTATTATTTAGGCATTAGTATATGAATTTGTAGAGATTTATTCGTGCTAATCATGCACAATGCAATGCGCATGGATGAGTCCATGACGATAACTCCTTGAGCGAAGTGAGAAATAGCTTGGAAGAGAGCTTATGCAGCTTAAATTTCGCCAGTAAATTGTGGGGTTTATTTAAGGTGTTAATCACAGGAGCTTTGAGTGACATTATCGGTTTAAATGAAGATGATAAACATAAAATAA
>JAWUWK010000049.1:0-9296 GCA_034111875.1 Gammaproteobacteria bacterium | reverse complement strand
CCATTACGCTTTATTCGATCTGAACGACAGTGCGGGCATTCTGGGTTCGTGACCAATCGTTGCTCTAAAACATTGATGATGATTTGAGCTGGATTCTCACCTTTTAAAGCCTTTTCTAGTCTTTTGGTTCGTAGATCTGTTAACTGAGTAAGCGCATTTAAAAGCTTATTGAATTCTGCAGTCATCATGACCAACTCCTAGATATGCTGATAATATTATCAGTATAGTGCTATGTTTCGGGAACATAGCCAATATATTACATCAGTTGATGTTGTCGCCTGGCAAAGTGGTGAGTAAAAGTGAGTTAACAGAAAAAGTACTACATCGTCCACTGACAGCTTACGATAGATCTATCGATGTACATTTGTCGAGAGTGAGACAAAAACTCGGCGTGTACTGTACAGACCTAGAACTGATTAAAACAGTCCGTGGTGAGGGTTATCTGTTTATTTTAGCTGAAAAATCAGCACTTGAGGCCAAGGCCCATGTTTAACTTCAATCGTCTGTTTTGGAAGGTGTTTTTGTCTATCTGGTTATCTAGTTTCGCGGCGATGATGGTGACTGTGCTGGTGATTGGCGAATTAGCGGAAGAAGATAACTTTAAAGCAAGGATACGCTTGCAAGTGCAGTTGCAAGCAGAGCGTTTTTTAGCGCGTTACGAGTCTAACAAAAAGTTTCGGGCTAAAATAATAGCGCAGAATAAACGACCTAAACCACATCAGGACTCACACTGGTATACAAAGCGCAAAGGGTTGCCGCCAATCGCTATATACGATGATCAAAATCAGCTAATAATAGGTGGCAAAAAGCGTCCAAAAGGAGAAATGAGAACGCTCGAATTGACTGCTGAGTCAGGTCGTAAATATAAAGTTTGGTATTTTTTACAAACACCTCGCAATAGTTTAGCGCGCTGGCAGGGATTGATCACCTCAATACAAGCAGTTCTGATTTTGTTGAGTTCGACCTTTGCCAGTTTTATCGTGGTGCGGCCGATGAACAAATTACGCCACCACTTACAGCGTTTAAAAAGTGGAGAATTCAGCGTCAGGGTAGAAGATAAATTGCATCAGCGTGGCGATGAAATAGGTGATTTCGCCCGTGAATTTAATCAAATGGCTGAATATGTCGAAAATACCTTAATAGGTCAACAGCGGCTGTTTCAAAATGTCTCCCATGAATTGCGCGCTCCGCTTGCGAGGTTGCTCGCAGCGTCCGGAATAGTTGAACAACAAATAGGCCAAGAACACCCTGCCGTGACTAGAATTCAGCTAGAGTGTGAGCGCTTAAGTTTATTGATTGATGAATTACTAGCCCTTGCGAGATTGCAACAAGAAATGCCAGCCAACAGGCCTTTTGATGTGGAGTCAATATAACAGGAACTGGTCGCAGACAGTTTTTTTAGCCAGGTATCTCGGGATATTAGCGTAGACATTGCACAGGGCTCTGATTGTCGCGTAAAAGGCTCAGTAAGCTTATTAGAGAGAGGGTTGGATAATATATTAGGCAACATACTAAAACATACCCATAGCGAAACTCACGTGCGAATTAGGTCAATGAATCCGGATGCTAACCGTTTGTTAATCAGTATTGAAGATAATGGACCTGGGGTCCCGGAGGCTTATTTGGCTAAACTTTGTGATCCATTTTATCGGTTGAATACTAACGTAGATGGCCACGGTCTAGGTTTAGGCATCGCCAAACAGGCAATGCAGAGCCAACAAGGGGATCTGGAAATTAAAAATGTCGTACCTCATGGATTACTAGTGCAGCTGAGCTTGTGTTTAGCTAATTAATCAAACCGTAAGAATTAAATGCGGGTGCTAGAAGCAAAAAAAAGGACTAGTTTACTAGTCCTTCAAATCAATCTAACAAAGGTTAAATCGCGTCGGTACCTGTTTCGCCGGTGCGAATACGGATGATCTGTTCCAGTGTAGAAACAAAAATTTTACCGTCGCCTATTTTGCCGGTATTCGCCGTCACAGTAATTGCTTCTATAACCTGGTCTAGCATACTATCATCGATAGCAACTTCTATTTTAACTTTAGGTAAGAAATCAACAACGTATTCAGCTCCACGATAGAGTTCAGTATGGCCTTTCTGGCGGCCAAAACCTTTTACTTCTGTAACTGTAATGCCTTGAATTCCAATCTCTGAAAGTGCTTCACGCACATCATCAAGTTTAAAGGGCTTAATCACCGCTGTGACTAACTTCATGTCTTTCTCCTTCGTTTTGATTGGATCACTGTAGTGTGCTCTAGTCTAAACTATATGACAAAAGCGACATAATTGTACCGACTTTTGCCGAAAAAATACAAACAGAGATCCAAATATTCAATACATTCACGACCAAGGTCGCAATTTAATCAGTGCTTTTAGCGTTTGAATTCTGGGTAAGCATCCATACCGCACTCGACTATGTCGCTGCCGAGGAACTCTTCTTCTTCACTGACTCTGATACCAATAACCATTTGCAGTGCTTTCCAAACAATTAAGCTAGCAACAAAGCACCAAGTGAAAATAACGGCTATACCGTACAATTGGATACTAAATGCGGCATCTGGATTGTTTAAAGGCACTGCGATCAAGCCCCAAATACCTACTACACCGTGGACAGAAATGGCACCGACTGGATCATCGATACGCAATCTATCTAAACCTAAGATAGATAGTACTACCAGAACACCGCCGACAGCACCAATCATTGATGAGTGCAAGGCGCTCGGAGACAGTGGGTCGGCGGTAATGGCAACAAGACCCGCTAATGCACCGTTTAGAATCATTGTTAGGTCTGTTTTGTTAAACATCAATCTAGCGACGATTAAAGCGGCGATGACTCCGCCCGCTGCTGCAGCATTTGTATTAACAAATATCTGAGCGACTGAGTTTGCTTCGCCAACATCAGACAGTTTCAACTCTGAACCACCATTGAAACCGAACCAACCTAACCACAAAATGAAAGTCCCCAATGTTGCCAGTGGTAAATTAGCCCCTTGAATCGCGTTAATCTTACCACTCTTTGTATACTTGCCTTTTCGAGCACCAAGTAATATTACCCCTGCCAAAGCTGCCGCTGCGCCTGCCATATGCACAATACCTGAGCCTGCAAAGTCTGAGAAGCCCGCTTCACTTAAAAAGCCACCGCCCCAAGTCCAATAGCCGCTCACAGGATAGATGAAGCCAGTCATGACAATGGTAAAGAATAAGAAAGCTTTAAGCTTCATACGCTCTGCCACCGCACCTGAAACAATAGACATTGCGGTTGCGACGAACACAACTTGGAAGAAGAAATCCGAACGCGCTGAATAATATGGAGCGTCCTCACCGGCCTTAAGTACAGTATCCAGATCATGTTCGGTGCCTATCAAGAAACCAAAACTGGGTATAACACCACCTTCAGGAGAGCTATACATAATTTCATAGCCACAGATTAAGTAAAGTGTACAGGCGATAGCGTACAAGCAGATATTTTTGGTGAGTATTTCGGTGGTATTTTTTGCTCTAACAAGACCTGCCTCTAGCATGGCAAAACCCGCTGCCATCCACATCACTAATGCACCACAGATTAAAAAATAAAATGTGTCTAATGCATATTTAAGTTGAGTGAGGTCAGCATTTAAGGTGCTAACTATTGACTCCATAACGATCTCCAAATAATAAGAATAAAATGATTGGCGTTCTATTTATGTTCCTTATAGCGAAAACTATGCCAAGTTTAAATATCACCTAAATATCAATCGTTTGAGTTTTTTATTGTGATAAGCGCGCCAAAATGAGCAGCGTGGGCCGGGGCTTCGCCCCATAATGGTGCAGGCAAGTAAATAGCAGGAATCGCCTGATAGGCTCATCAGTCATCCCCTCTGAAATTCAGCATCAAGGTATCTTTGCCCTATAACCTGAATTAATGACTTCACTGTAGCATCGAATACAAACTCTTGATTCTGGCTGAAGTTAAGATTTTTCAATTCCACTGTAAAACCAATATCATGTACTCCATGTTCACTTTGACGTCACTGAATCAGGTATAAGATACAAAATATGTCTAGCCTATTATTCGCAGTAGAATAGCGTTAACTCGGGCAGTCCCCTAGGCAGGTATGACAGTTTTACTGTTGCATAGATTAATGCCTCAGCGTCGCTATTTCATTTATAGCGTTATGCTGAGGTATCAGGTTGCCTATGTTATAATGCTTGCTTAGTTGTGTTAAATGGGTATTTACCCTTGATCGATTAAGTTGCGGCTCATTCATCTCTATTAAAAGGATCACTGGTTATGAACGAAAAATTCATTGAAGGCTTGTCTCAACAGTTCTCTTCTCTGGTCAATAATTTACCAAAGGGGGCGGAGTTACCCGGCCAAGAACAAATAAAAGGCCTGCTTCAAAGTGCTCTGGCTAAACTAGATTTAGTTACTAGAGATGAATTTGATGCTCAGGCGGCGGTGCTCACTAGGACCCGTGAGAAAGTTGATTTACTTGAAAAACGAATGGATCAGCTGGACGCTAGCATTGATTCAAACAAAGGGAAGGCAGAATGAACGTAGAATATATCGAATCAACTCACCGTATGAGCAGAATAGTAAAACACAATCATACAGTCTATTTATGTGGCCAGACGGCTTGTGATCCGCAGTGGGACATAACCGAGCAAACACAGCGCTGTCTAGGGAAAGTGGAAGATCTACTTGAGCAGGCAGGCAGTAGTAAAGACCAGCTGCTGAACGTGACGATTTATATTCGAGATATGAAAGATTTTTCAGCCATGAATAGCGTCTGGGACGCATGGGTCGCAGATTGCCAGAAACCTGCTCGAGCCTGTGTTGAAGCGCGCATGGCTAGACCTGATTTACTGGTTGAGTTTTCCGTCACAGCTGCCTACTAAAGCATTGCACTACTTTGGTAGGGTGTAAAGACCCTGCTAAAATTAACTGTCGTCTAACAGTATCAGGGCCTCATTCTCCTTATTGGGTCCGAAAAAAAGCTCAAAAAAACGTTCCCACAAACTTGGTTTCTTATCGTGATATTGCCTTCTTAGATCATCAATAAACTCTATACTTTTCTTTGCCGCTTTTAAGTTAGCGGCTGACACAGGCAAGTTGAGCTTATTAATTACAGACGCCACTTTGTTTAAGCCCTCTGTGGCCTTCTCGCGTCTCTGTTTGGTAAACTCAAACTGCTGAGCAATATCGAGTTGGCGTTTGAACTCCCACATGCGCCGATTAAAAACACTGGCGGTTGGCGCTTTGACTGCTTGAATGTATTCGAAGCGCATTTGTTTCATAACGGCTTCTAAATCTATGCCAGATTTTATTTTTGCGCCGCTGTGGCTGGCGCTCATCAGGAAAATGGCCGCCACTAGAGAGGTAAAGCCTAGCTTTTTAATCAGTGGAGGAAGGATAAAAATAGTCAAAATCAGCCCCTAATAAAGAGGCGCATCATACACAATACAGAGGACAAGATATAGAGCTGTCCCTCGCATCTAATGTTGTAAGGTTATTAAAGACCTTTGCACTATGACCACATTGAGTAATACCGCGTTAAAAAATAAAACTCACAATCCTCATGTATAACTATAAACGCCGGTCTTGCGTTTATTTTGACTTGTATTACCTTCGCTCACTACTGTCTTTCTTAACATCCCAAGTGACTGGAGAAAAAATGAGCTAGGGGAATGCCATTAAGTAGGTCACGGTTTTGATATGCATCGCTAACAAGGCGTAACCTACTTCTGCGGGGTGCGGGATTATGGTTAGTAGAGAGTGTTGTTTGCAATGCCCATCTCGAATCATTGAGTCACTCTCGCGACGACCTTGTTTATGAATGAAAACTCGTTACACTCAGGCTAGTGTTATATGATTTTCTCTTTCACCGTGAGATTTTTTTTCAATCGCATTATTCTTAAGGCAGTCATTGATGTTGGCAGACCACTCGCGAGGCATTTTTTGCATGCTAGGCGCTATGGCTTTTATCTCTGTTCAAGAGGCATTCGCGAAGTATTTAGGTGAGTTTTTACCTATCTCTCAAGTAGTTTGGGCGCGCTACATAGGCCATTTGTTGCTAATGCTAGTGCTACTTTGGCCCAAGTACGGCAATAGTATTTTTAAAGCCAATCGCCTCTCCATGCAAGTGCTGCGCTCGCTAATACTCTTGATTGATACGGCGCTGTTTTTTTATGGATTAACTATGATTGGTCTTGCGCAAGCGACCGCCATTTTTTTTAGTGTGCCGGCTCTGGTAGTGATTATTTCAATTCCCCTGTTAGGAGAGCGAGTGAAGTTGCCTGCTTTAATAGCGATTGCTGTCGGCTTTATTGGCACCCTTGTTATTGTGAGACCTACCACTGGGATCGCCGAAGAAAATAGCCAAATGTTGTTGGGCGCTTTATTTGTCTTCGGTGCCGCCTGTTGCACCGCTTTTTATAATGTGATTACCCGAAAACTAGCTAACACTGATCCGCTCTTCGTGACTCTTTTTTACACTGCAATGATAGGTGCCATAGTCAGTAGCTTAATAGTGCCCTTTTTTTGGCAATTGCCACAAGACGTATCACAGTGGTTAGCGTTGCTGACTATAGGTCTATTCGGCGGTGTTGCCCATAGTTTAATCATAGCGGCTCATCAATACACTGCAGCAACGGTGGTAGCACCCTTTATGTATACCCAAATATTTTGGGCGATTATTTTAGGCTGGCTGTTCTTCTCTCAACTACCCGACTTGTTTGATTATTTAGGTGGCGCCATTGTGGTCTTTAGTGGTTTGTTTCTCCTGTTAGCCAATAGACGGAAGTGATTTTTCAAAGGCCGAAGTTTAGAGGCCTTGGTCCACTAATCTATTGATGAATTAGGCCGTGAAACACCTTTTTTATGTCGATGAAAAAGATCGATGATAGCATTCATCATTAAGCGGCTTGCCGGGGACTTACGCATGTCTTTTTGAATCAATAAGTATAAATTTTCACTTTCATCTTCGAAGGTTTCAAGTTTTATTAAACGCTGCTTTCTATCACCAACAAAATAGGGCGATACAAACCAAATCCTTCAGGAAAACGCCCGTATCGGCCCAGCGTGAACTCACGCCTTTATCCATTGATTAAATACCTTAATATGAAAAGCCAGTTCCTTCTTTTTTGCTTACGCGAAGCAGAGGCCTTGGCCAACGCTGTGTTTGCCAAGAGCTTTAGATTTTATCTTGGCTTTTATTTGCGCATCGTTCATATGAAGGAACTCTAGTGGTGAAAGGAAAGGTCGTGCTATATCTAATGCTTTTACTGTCACCATAAAATTGGATACATATGCAAGAGAATGAAATAGAAAGAAATCAACAATTTTTATATGTTGTTATGATTTTTTAATGGATACATGCAAGCATGTGAAACAACACTATTCTATATTCTGAATCTGTTTATTGATTAATAATAACTAGTTATAAATCAATGGTATGATTAAATAATAAAAGCTGATTTCAATATCCACTAGCCATTCCACTCACCACTTTGTAAAAGTCTAAGCTTATTTATGGTGTGGTCAAGGCTAAAATTTTGGTTACGAATTATTGGTTCTCTTTTTTAAATCAAAGATTCTGTTCTAAACTTGTAAATTGCTTATATCAATAAACGCTCAGTATCTCTCTGTAATGATTACATCGACGCTATATTCTCAGTTACAATATTAACATCACTAATTTTTCACAGCAGCGATTGAAAAATTTATTCACTTTATAAATCATTGTCAGTACTGCAAAAGGATTAATCACTATGGCTAATGATCTAACAACATCTGCTATCGATAGACAAAATGTACTTAACAATCGATACGCACTAGAAAAAATTGAACAGCACTTCTCCCTTGGTGGGTTAGAATTTGATGATGATTCCTGGCTTACAAAACAGCAACTAACTGAGCTTTTTGACATCAGTGAAAGCACAATTGAAAAGTATATAGCAACACATGACAAAGAACTAAAATTTAATGGGTATAAAATACTAAAAGGATTAAAACTTAAGAGTTTCAAAAGCTTAGGATATGGTACCGTAATTGATTACGGTACCAAAACATCCATACTTGGCGTCTTTAATTTTAGAGCGACACTTAATTTGGCTATGCTTCTCACTGAAAGTGAAAAAGCTAAGCAAATACGGTCACGTATTTTAGACATTGTTATAGACGTCATGGCGGAACGGTCAGGCGGGCATACCAAATTTATCAACCAACGGGATGCTGATTATTTGCCTTCATCATATCGAGAAGATCGTTACCGTAAGGTCTTTACAAAGGCTTTAGACGACTATCTTGATATGGGTAAATTTAAATATGGGGTTTATACCAATAAAATTTATCAGTTAGTCTTTAAAGAAAACGCTCAAGAATACAAACAAATCTTAAAACTAGCCAAAAATGATAATGTTCGAGAAACATTCTATTCAGAAATATTGAAGGCTATAGCCTGCATTGAAAATGGCTTGGCAAGGAAGATGGAAGATAAATCAAAAGAGCTTAACCGAAAAATTAAGCCGTCTGAATTAGATCTAGTTATTGAGGAGCTGGAAAACGACCCTTATCTTGAACCTATTTTGGAAGACGCGCGTACAAAGATGGCAAGCCGAGATATGAACTTCAGAGACGCCTTGCATACGAAGCTGGAAGCGTATATTCAAACTGTTCCAGAAGGGGAGATTGATAAGTTTTTAGGTGACGCAAGCCGATCTCTAGAAGAGCAATTTTCTGATACAGAAATACTCAACGTATTCAAGCGTCTAAAGGATCGATAACATGTCCATTCGTTTTATCTATTTTGATTCAACACATGCGATAGAAGTACACGACTCAATTATTAGAACCTCTGGAGGCCGCTCAGGGCATAACAACCTAAATTTACTTGAAAGCCCATTAGGTCATGTACAAAATGATTCATACTATCCGAATATAGAGAATAAACTTACGTGTTTAGTTTTTTCAATTAATAAGAATCATGCTTTTGTTGATGGGAATAAACGATCAAGTATTGCACTAGGAGCTTATTTCTTAAAGATAAATGGGTATGAGTATTGTGTTAAAGAGTTCATGGAGCGTATGGAAAATATTGCTGTATGGATTGCTGACAGCGTCATTGATCAAGATCTCACTGAAAAAATCATACAATCTCTTATATATGAAGATGATTACTCTGAATCACTGAAGCTTGAAATAGCTAATGCTGTTTATAAGGTAAGCGCTTAATGAACCCACGGGGTTAATTAACCTGCTGTACCTTTTAAAAATTCCACGGCAGCAGTTTTTCGTAGTCCTCAACTGTTTGGGCATA
>JAWUWK010000048.1:0-11113 GCA_034111875.1 Gammaproteobacteria bacterium | reverse complement strand
AATAATAGACAGTATCGATCAAACAGTGGTCAATTTTTTTACGCAAGTCATGCAAATGGATAGTTTTGCCCTACGGCAGGAAGCCCTAGAGTAAAGGGTAAACTGATTTTAAGTGGTAAGAATGAACTCCGAAACTTGAGTGATTAATTATCGTTTGTTTATCGCTGTTGTTTGTCCAAGGTGCCTCCTGCTCTAGACTCTGGATAACTTGGCGAAATAATGGAAAAATTCCTTCAGACTTAAGCCGTTGCATTCCTTGTAATTGCTCGCGGCCCTCAACACTTTGATGGAGCAAATGTAAGCTATTGTCAATTTGGGCGATTAACACTCGAAAATAGTGGTCGTAATCGGGGAGATTACGCATCAATAAATCCATGCTAACGATAGACTCTTCAAGTTGTTGAATTGCCTGCTGGCGCAAGGTATTAGATTCCGCAGTGACTAACAGGGGTGCCGTCGCGACTATTAAGCGGCTTTTATCATTGAGTTTTGCCGCCGCTTCCAAGCCCGGAATATCTTGCTGCTGTAAAAATTGTAATTGTTCGCGCAAATTCAAGTAGGTATTCGCGGAGAGGGCGCTGACTAAAATAGTGATTGAAGAAATAAGCACGAAAGCAAGAAACAGACGTCCACCAATGCCTATACGCCACAGCCAATTCATGGTCAATTTACTCATAAGAACCCTGTTAAAATAATTATTATTCTAAGTTAAATTGTAATAAGTGTTCACTGAAAAGTTTTGTTTACAAAAAAATCTATAGATTATACCTTCACCAGAGCCTACTAAACACATCAAATTCAAACCTTTAAATCACTCTATTATTTTTTGGATGTGCGGATGTATTTGAGGTTAACAGGCCTTTACAAAAAGCCAAAGGCTATAGGAAAAGTGCTATTGGATGTTGAATTTATTTTTTCACCGTATAACTGAGCGTAGAAATCGTCTCAATGTATCCACTTAATACTTCTTTAAGAATGGGCTGTAATACTGTTGCCAACTTAGCTGCGAAGTTTATTGAAGCTTCAATGGATTAAACACTCGCCAGCGAAAGTTACCCAAAATGCGTAGCAGCAATTAATTTTTGAAGTATCTGAGGTGAGTTATGAATTGGAAAAAAATAAATCGACAGATCCATTACTGGGGATCTGCAATTATCATTATACCAGTAGTCATAGTCATAGGTACGGGTTTGCTATTACAGGTAAAAAAACAAATTACCTGGGTACAGCCTGCGACCGTTAAAACACAAATAAGGGATTTAACGTTAAATTTCGATCAACTATTAACCGTGGCAAAAAGTGTAAAAGAGGCTGAAATTTCTAGTTGGAAAGATGTCGATCGCCTAGATGTAAGACCGGGCAAAGGCGTGACTAAAATTCGTGCGAAAAATCGTTGGGAGATTCAAGTCCACAATAAATCAGCAGAGATTTTAGCCGTAAATTACCGACGTTCTGACCTTATTGAATCCATTCACGATGGCTCCTGGTTCCACGATGATGCGAAATTATGGCTATTTCTGCCAGCGGCAATTATTTTACTGGTACTTTCTTTAACTGGTTTGTATATGTTTTTGATAGTCTTCCCATCTAAGCTCAGGAACAGTCGACGCAAGCGTGCACAGATAAATAATAAATCTGCCAAACCAATCTAGATTGAAACATTGAGATGATATAGGCTGACATTTAAAGGTGAGACAATTATGGGGTCTAAATCAGTGGCTTGATTGCGGTATCGAGTAAAAACTCTTGATTTTGCAACGGTTAGAAAAACACCCAGTGAAGCTAAGCTTTTTCAGTGCCACTGTAAAACCAATATGACGCACTTTAGATCAAGGTTGACGTCACAAAATCAGGTTTATATTAGGCCGACATAAGAGTGCAAAAAGGGCGCGAGCGATAATCTAATAAGCGAACAGTCGCCATCAAATCTTTGGGAGGACAAATGAAAATACTATTAATAGAGGATGACAAACTCCTCTCAGAGGGGATTAAAAGCAGTTTGATGCAACGTGGCCATCAAGTTGAATGTTTTTACGATGGAGAACAAGGGTTGTTGGCAATGGAGGCTTTGCCTGCAGATATTATTATTTTGGATTTAAACTTACCTAAGCTAGATGGCTTCGATGTATTGAGCCAGGCACGCGCTAAGGGAGTCACTACTGCTGTGTTAATCATTACCGCCAGAGATGCCATTTCCCAGCGCATTAAAGGTCTCGATAGTGGCGCAGATGACTATTTAGTAAAACCTTTTATTATGGATGAGTTAGAAGCGAGGGTGCGCGCACTTTATAGACGGGCAAATGGCCGTAGCAGCAACGAAGTTATCCATCGGCAAATACGCATAGACACCCAAGCTAGGCAAGTTTTTTTAGCACAAGAGGCGGTGGTCTTAGGGCGTCGCGAATATGACTTACTACTGTTATTACTGGATAATAAAGCAAAAGTGTTAACGCGTGGCCAAATTGAAGAAAAATTATATGAAGATGAACCTCTGAGTAATGCATTGGAAGTACATGTACACAATTTACGCAAAAAGTTAGGTAAAGACCTCATAAACACTGTGCGCGGAGTGGGCTATATTGTTGCTGCATAAATTAAAATCTATTCAGTTTTATATACTCTGTTGCACCTTCTTCATCATGCTGATGGTCGGTTTCGCGATGCTCTTATCTGCCAGTGTAGAACTTAAGCACGAAGCCCAAGAAGTGTTTGATGCAGGCCTAGCTCAATCGGCTTTACTAGTACAGGCACTGCTACCAAAAAATAGCCAAAACAGCTCGACAAGAACGCTGTTGCTGTCAACAGAGTCCGAGTTATCGGCGAGCATATTAGAGCAGACGGCAGCAGAGCGAGAGACCATCAGTTACTATGAAAATGATACTGTTATTATTATTCAAAGTGCGGCAAGGGAGAAAATGGTGGCTGAAAACAAGGTTATATTATTACCTATCGTCACTAAAGAGGGGTTTAGCCGGCAATTTTTAAACGACGAACTTTGGGTAGTGTTTAGTCTTTTAGATACCGAGCGCAACTTATGGATCAGCAGTGCACAGCAAGAGGAAATCCGCAGTGAGTTGAGCGATGACGTGGCTATGACGATCATCCCAGCATTTGCCATAGGGACTCTGGTTATTTGTATTGCCCTGTTCTTTAGTGTTAGGAAGGGCTTGTCCCCGTTATATCGCATCAGTAAAGATTTAAATACCCGCCACAGTGATAATTTAACCCCCATCTCTATTGATAACCTGCCTAGCGAATTAAAGCCGACGGTTATCTCCCTGAACAAGATGTTCGCCAAGGTTAGCCTAGCGGTGATGCGTGAACAAAATTTCACCGACGATGCCGCCCATGAACTGCGCACCCCACTGGCAGCAATGTTAGTGCACTTAGATGCTCTGCCCGATAACCTTACCCGTAAAGCCCTGTATCAAGGGGTTGATAATATGAAAAAACTGGTAAATCAATTGCTTGAATTGGCAAGGTTATCGCCAACCTCGACTGATACGATTGAGCTTATACCCATTGATCTGCACAGTATTGCCGCTCAAGTAATCGCTCATTTATATCCTAGCGCTCTCGCTAAAGATATGTCATTAGAGTTGATGTGTGAGCCGAAGATAACGGTACTCGCCAATCGTACCTTACTTGAAATTTTATTAGCTAATTTAGTCGAAAATGCGATTCGCTACAGTAAAAATAAAGATCTAATTCAAGTCGTTATCAATCGCGATAAGCAATCCTTTACTCTTCGTGTTATTGATCATGGACAGGGAATTAGCGATGCTGATAAGCAAAAAGTGTGGAGCCGGTTTTATCGATGCAATCAATCGGCTGCAACAGGGTCGGGATTAGGCCTCTCCATAGTGCAAGAAATTGCTCAGTTGCACAGAGGACACTGCGATATCCAAGATACCTTAGACGGCGGCGCCACTTTCAGTGTGCAGATCCCCGCGGATAGTTCTAGTAAACGTTGAGGTTAAAATTTATTTATGCCGTCCTTATAGTGCTGTTTCAGGTATTAGTTACAATGAGGTCACAACAAGCTAATCACTATCATCACAGTGCTCTGTGCTAGCGCAGTTTTATTTACCCCAGTTAATATTTCTTTAAGTTAAGGCTGCAATAATACAGCCTAATTTAGTAAAACTTGGAGAAGTTTATGAGCCAGTCTAATCAGGCCAAGCAGAAAAATTTATTGCTTAGCTGCAGCGCAATCATCGATGAAACCTTAGATGTTAAAACATTTGAATTGGTTAGCCAAAGTGACGAGATGATTGTGTTCAAACCGGGCCAATTCGTCACTTTGAAATTTAATATTTTAGACCAGTCATATCAGCGCTGCTATACAATATCATCGAGCCCTAGGCAAAATAACTGTATTGAACTGTGCGTTAAACGCGTTGCTGAAGGGGTAGTTTCTAATTGGTTGCTAGATCATCTTAAGCTAGGTGATACGATTGAAGCAGTCCCTCCATCAGGAAATTTTTACTTACCGAGCGAACAAACTCGAAGTCTGCTGTTATTATCAGCGGGGTCCGGCATAACACCTATGCTGTCTATGCTTAGATATATTCAGCTGAATTGTTTAGAGATAGATATAAAATTTCATCACAGTGCCCGTACTCAAGCGGATCTCATCGCTTTTACAGAATTGTCAGCTCTGTCAAAGAAGCAACTAGCGCTGCAACTTTCATTCAATTTCAGCCGTCAAAAACACTGTTCAATCGATAGAGTAAAAACATTTGATGGCAGGCTCGACAGGCAGATGCTGTCTGAAATTTGTCCAGATATTACCCAAAGAGATGTGTATATCTGCGGGCCTTCAGGTTTCATGTTACAAGCTAAACAAGATATGCAGCAGTTAGGCCTGCCCAAAGAGCAATATTTTCAAGAGAGCTTTGCTGTAGAGAGTTTGTTAGTGACCGGGACGGCTGATGAGAGCCTCTACAACATATATTTTTCCCACTCGGATCTATCTATTCAATGCACGGGTAATGAAACGGTTTTAGAAGCGGCAGAAAAATCGGGTATTTATTTGGACTTCAGTTGCTCCTCTGGGATCTGTGGCAGTTGTACCAGCTATTTAGAAACGGGTGAGATTTACGCGCCAGAGGCACAGGCAATCGATGCTGGGGATATAAAAAGTGGGGATTTTTTGCCCTGCTGTAGCTTTGCTCGTTCAGATTTAATCGTAGATTTATAACTCTTTAATTTGCGCCTAATTGATGGGTTTTCGACAGCAAGTATGCGCAGCATCGCCGCAAGGGCATAAGGCTTAGATTCTTTAAGGTAAACGCATTCTTTATCGATCAATAGAATGTCTCCGACTTTGACTCTAAACAGTGTCCGCTCAAACACGGCACTTAATCTATCTCACAAGGCAAAGCTAATAATTAGCTCCCACTAATGTCCAGATTATTACGGTCTCTTGGGTGGCTGAAGGGTTGTATGTCTTGTGTTGCTCTTTATCGTTGAGAGAAAAGCTATCACCGCTGTTTAAGAGGAAAGTCTGCTCGCCAATCGTTAACTCCAAACTGCCTGAGTGCACAAACCCCGCCTCTTCACCGGCTCTTATTCTCGGTTCTAGAATCTTCGCCTTCGGGGCTAAAGTGGTCATAATCATTTGTAACTGACTACTGAGTTGAGGGGTTAGTAGTTGCTCTGAAACGCCGGTGCCTGAAAAGTTTAAACTGCGCCGATTATTGCCCCGTACAATATAGTTAAGTTCGCTTAATGGGGATTCAATATCGCTGTGAAAAAACCAGCTAATATTGACACCCAACAACTCACTGATGGATTTTAGGACGCCAATAGGCAGCGCAGACACACCGCGCTCAACTTGGCTTACATAGCCTAGAGAGCGCTGAATATGTTCTGCCATGGTTTTTAGAGTAATGCCTTTAGCATTGCGCAAGTCTCTTATTTGTCGGCCTAAGAATAGATTCTGCGCCGCCAAATCCAGGGTGTTTTTTTGCACAACCGCCTTAGTCTTCGATTTCTTTTTAACTACCTTGGTCGTGAGCAGTTTCCGGTTATCCATGTTATTTGCACTCAATTACGCTGGGCTGTTTTAAAAGATTGGCTATTTTAACTCAGAGGGCTCTGGAGTATGTGGGGTCGCTGAAAAAAATTAAAATCACCGCAAATTCAAGCGAGTATCACTAGAGGCCTGTCAGATTTAAGGCTAATCTACCGCGAAAACTCAGCAGTTGTTCGTATTCCCAGCGGATCAGCCAAGTCGGACAAACGACTAGAACCCCAGAACAAGATGAGCGGACAAAAGCGACCTCTTTTACTGGGGCTGAAAGCAATTGAGCACTATTAACAGCGAATCTTTAGCATCTTCGGATCGTAAAATGCCACTATAGACGCAGTGACTGGGTAGCGATGGCACTCGACTTCAATTTCAAATTGAGTGTGCTTAAGCCAATTATCACTGCCACTTGGCTCCAAAGATACATAACCCATGGCCACTGTGGCGCCTAAACTATGGGCGAACATACCTGAGGTAGTACGTCCAACTATTTTACCGTCGGCGTAAATAGGCTCTTCGTGATAGCACAGGGGCTCGGGGTCATCGAACAAGAAATAGACTAAGCGCCGCGTGTGAGCCGCCTGGTTTATTTGCTGCAATAAGGCGTTGTCGCCAATAAAGCCATTCGGCTTGTCGAACTTACATGTAAAGCTCAGGCCAGCTTCAGCGGGCGAGTCTTGGTCAGTGATGTCATGTCCCCAGTGGCAGTAACCTTTTTCCATGCGCAGCGAGTTCATAGTATGGTAGCCATAGGGCTTGATATTAAACTCCGCACCAGCCTCCATGATCGCCTCGTAAACGCTGGGCGCATATTCGGTTGCTATATACAGCTCCCATCCCAGCTCGCCAACATAAGTAATACGTGAGGCTCTGACGGTGGCAAAGTGCACATCAATCTCTCGGGAGTGGGCGAAGGGAAAATGCTCATGACTCAAATCTGCGTGACTCAGTTTGCTTAAGGTCGCTCTAGAAGACGGACCCATCAGGGTGATTACCGCGTAGGCCGAAGTGACATCGGAGAAAAACAAATGCTGATGGTCTTGTTTGTGGTGGGCCAGCCAAGCCAAATCTCGGGTTTGACAGGCAACCCCAGAGACGATTAAAAATTTATCTTCAGTGAGGCGGGTAATAGTAACATCGGCTTCGATGCCCGCGCGCTCGTTTAGCCATTGGCTATAGACAATTTTGCCCACAGGCACACTGATATTATTAGTGCAAAGACGATTTAAAAAGGCTTCGCCATCCCGTCCTTCTACTTGGTACTTAGAAAATGAGCTCTGGTCGATGACACCGACGCCGGCTCTGACGGCCAAATGTTCACGCTGATTATTATCAAACCAGTTCTGACGCCCAAAAGAGTATTCATATTGAGCCGTTTGGTTTTCATCGGCGAACCAGTTGGCTCGCTCCCAGCCATTTTCAACACCAAACACTGCACCTTGAGCCGCCAAGTGTGAATGTAACACAGAGCGTCTTACGCCGCGGGCGGTTTGAAACTGCTTAAAGGGAAAGTGGGTCTCATAGAGTAAACCTAAGGATTCCGTGGTACGTTGATATAAGTAATTCTGGTTACCTTGAAACGGACTGTTGCGGCGAATATCAACTTCCCATAAATCTTGTGGTGCGTGCCCTTTGGCAATCCAGTCAGCCAACACTTTTCCGGCACCCCCAGCAGATTGAATACCGACTGAGTTAAATCCGGCGGCGACGAAATAGTTTTTAAGTTCAGGGGCTTCGCCCAAGTGGTACTTATCATCTGGGGTGAAGGCTTCAGGACCATTAAAAAATAGCTGTAATCCGGTGCGCTCTAAGGCAGGTACGCGATGCATAGCGGCATTTAAATAAGGCTCTAAATGATCGAAATCATCCGGCAGCTGATCAAAGTGGAAGTCCTCGCTGATGCCCTCCATGCCCCAAGGTTTGGCATTGGGCTCGAACATACCAACAAGCAGCTTGCCGGCATCTTCTTTGAAATAACAATAGCCGTCCATGTCTCTTAAGGTCGGCAGTCCAGTGGTTAATTCAGGCATGCTCTCAGTGACTACATAAAAGTGCTCAGCGGCGTGCAAGGGAATATTTACCCCCGCTTTCTTGCCGAAGTCGCGCGCCCACATGCCGGCACAGTTGACTAAGTACTCGCACTGAATATCCCCTTGTTCCGTGACAACGCCGCTGACTTTTCCGCCTTGTGTTTGAATATCTAGCACTTTGCAGTTTTCAATAATACTGGCACCGCCGAGTTTAGCGCCTTTGGCCAGCGCTTGAGTGACATCCACAGGGTTGACGACACCGTCCATCGGCAAGTGTATTGCCCCAAGCACATCTTGTGTATAGAGTAATGGCCAGAGGTCGGCGGCTTGCTCCGGGCCGATAAAGTCACAGGGGAAACCAGCAACTTTGGCCATAGAAGCACCGCGCTTTAGCTCTCTTAATCGCTCTGCATTAGTCGCTATCGTGAGGGAGCCATTGCGGACAAAGCCCGTTTCTTGGCCCGTTTCTTTCGCCAGTTTTTGATAGAGCTCTGCACTGTATTTGGCCAGCATCGACATATTGTAAGTCGCACGCAACGTCGGCACTAGGCCAGCCGCATGCCAAGTAGTGCCACAGGTCAGCGAGCGACGCTCTAGTAATACGACATCCTTGAAGCCCAATTTGGTTAAATGATAGGCGACACTGCAGCCGATGACGCCGCCGCCTACAATCACAATTTGTGCACTGCTAGGTAAATGCTGACCCATGTTTATCTCCACCTTTTCATTTTCATGGCTATATCGAACTATATACATAAATGAAAATAATTTGAATAATTTCATTTATGTATATAAATCAAAAAAAACTTCATGTCAATTGATCGCTGTTTTTAATCTGCAGCGAAGGCGTGATTCACGAGCGCTGTCGATCGATAACGGCTGGGTGGGGTGTCCATATATGTCCCTTTTTAGATGGCTATTTTTTGTAAGGTCTGTAGCCAAAAGTAAAGCGCAATAGTCATTCGCTATTTGTCAATTTAGCCATTCCCGCTTAAACCAGATAATTTACTCTAGCAGCGCTTGCACCTCAATTTTATTGGGACCTAAGAAATCTTAACCGCGCAATATAATGAAGCCAAAGTATTGCCAGAAACGTTCTAACATGCGTAGTCTTTAGGCCTGTGTCGCATAATCTTCGACACTTGATAGCTCGTTACTCTCGTAGCAATCAATGATCTCTGAAAACTGGTGGTAATGCCCATGACTGTTTTTAACTAACTGTAGCAATGCATAATTATTGACGGCACTACTGAAATTATCTTCTGGATAACCGTCTTCACAGCCCTAATTATAAGATTCAGCACAGTAATTAAACAGCAATTTATACACATCAATACTGTTGATCGCGCGGTCTTTTGCGGTTAAGAAAGCGCCTTTTTGCGTTTTTCTATCAGCCTGTCGCGCTACAAATTAACTTGATAAAGCCCAAATTATCGAAGTTCACTGCTTTTTTACAGCTCGAGGGTCTTTTTCACGACCAGTGAAGGGCAGCACATGCTTGGTTTGTTGGTGAATCCTCAGCACTGTGGTCGGGGGAGAATAAACGCTGGCGGTTAGCTTGGCTAGTTGCTCCAACAAGGCCTCCCTTATAATGCAGATAAACATCTGCATTATAAGGCGTTTACTCTAAAGCCTCCTGCGGCATGTTTTGTTGCCAGCCTAGCGGGGTTTGTGCATTTAAGGGTGCGCATAGCAGTTGATGCATTTGATCTAATGACAGACTTTAAAAGTCTTTTGCTTCCAATAATTGCTATCTAAGGTTCGAAGTCTGAAAATTGAGCAGCCTCGCGGATTAAAATAACCTCCTGCTTAGCTCTACTTCTCTTAACTTAAGTAAAAGTAACAAACAAAGGCCTTTGACAATCTTCGCTAGATTTTAATTTATAAACCGGTGACCGGAATTAGCACGCCACTACACAATTCACTTTCTTGACGTTGTCGTAATAAACGAGCCAGACGTTTAAGTCTAATTAACCAAGGAATTGGTGGCTCCGTAATGTGGTTTGTGAAATTTATAGGTATTTTTTTATAAAATAACCGATTTATTAGTTAAATTACCTAATAAATTGGTGCTATTTGGGTATAAAAAGTGGATGTGCCTTATTGTGTTGTAGTTTTATCCAGCTAATCTAGGTTTTTTCTGTGCGTATACTGTACTGTTGTACTCTAATAAAGCGGCGAATATTGTTTAGAAAAAGACTGGACGACATAGTATTTTCCTTACCTGACTACTGTTTAAATACACAGTTCAATCAAAGATTGGTCAATTTTGAATTAATTCCCTGTCTATTTTTGGCGCATTTTGCCACCAAGTGATACTTTGAATTTCATTATAATTCAGATATTTAAGTTGGAATCTCGTGGGGATTGTGCTAACTAAAACATGTAGAAAGTGAGACGTTCCAAAAACTACAGACTTGACATTTAGAAAGTATATTAAAATTAATTAGTTGGCGGTTTATTTGCAGAGTATCAAATGCGTCTAAATGAGGCGTCGCACAATCAAGCTGTTAGCATTACTTAGAGTCTGCCGTAGTATCGGTTAAATTATCGAGCGTATATAAAGGAAAGTTAAATTGGAATTAGCAGTAAATTAACTTCCCCGTTACAAAAGGTGGCCGTTCAGATTTTTTAATAAAGGACTATACCCTGAGATCTATAGTGTGCTAGCTCTTGGTTACATTGGAATCCCCAGCAATATTCAAGAGATGGTTAGACATCAATTACCTATTGAATGGCGAGCGTGGGCATTAAGCTTTTGGAATTTAGAGCAGTGGTTTACTGCTTTGTTTATTACAGCATTTATTGGTGCTATTTGGGGTGGGATTGGAAGTCAGTTAACATCCTCTTTTCTCAATAAAATTTATCGGAGAGTAAAAGAGGAAAATGAGCAGCTAAAAGATAAAAATAGTAGTACAGCTATCAATTGCTATGAATTATTTAGCCATTACATTTACAACAATTACTTCGCAAAATTTGGTTTAACCTCTAATGAAAGATTAAGTTTATATAAATTAGATATGGATTTATTTTTATGTGTAGGGCGGTA
>JAWUWK010000047.1:0-9440 GCA_034111875.1 Gammaproteobacteria bacterium | reverse complement strand
TAAACTAGCTTGAGCAACGCGGGTTAATCTCATGTTGTTAGATCCTTGGGTTTTGTTGTTTATTGTTCGCACCTTAAACGTAACAAAATCCCAAGGGTTTTCTAACTATTTCTGAAATTAATTAATAATTTACAACATGTTGCACCTTTCTGGATAGGCACTAGCTAGCATAAAAATGATGGCATATGGAGTATTCGCTAGTCGGGTTGATGAACCGGCAGATAATTTAGCGTTGTACACTGGAATTTCGGTAATCTAGATAATGCTTCTGTTTCATTAAAACGGATAAACTTTGTATAGCCAGTTTATGTAATATTATGTTTCGATTGTGATGATAGTCATCTCTTAAAGCATATCTGCTGGAGCGGTCAATTTTTGTTCGCTGGAACGAGTTGAATTATCACAAAAAGGTGTTACGGGATATTATTGGGATCTTCTCAGAGCGATCTACAAGATTGAAAACATGGAAATGACGCATAGCGTGGTTCCATTTTTACGCCGCTTAATACTGATAGAAAATAATAAGGTTAATGCTGCTGTCGCTGCTTTTAAGACACCTGAAAGACTCAATAGGTTGACCTACCCTAAGTCTCTTTTACCTTTTAATCTTATGGTATCACGTATTAAAAAGACACCTCTTTTGAACTGATTCAAAGTTTGAAAGGACCTGTTGGAATATTTAGAGGATATGACTTTTCAGCATGACTCCCGCCTCAGTTGGATTTTTTTTAGTAAAAGATAGCATCCATGCTTTAGAAATATTGCAGCTAAAGCGTTTAAAATACCATGCAGATCCAAGATTTTTTACTAGTGCTCAAGAAAATGGCTGAGCAATCAGAGAGTTTTTTCATAAATCAATTCATAGTAAAGACCTGTATGTGGTCTTTACCAAAGATGCGCAGGGTCAGAAACTGGCAGATAAGTTCGATGCTGGAATACTGAAAATAGCTAAAAATGGGACCTTGCAAAGCTTAGTCAAAAGATATCGACTGACTCATTCCATTCTAGATGACTTTAAAGATTAATTTAGTCTTTCAAAGCTTGATGCATCAGCACAATTTAAGATATACGATTGGTGTTTTATTGCTCGAAAACGAGCGACGGGCATATTATACTTGTGTTTTTATATGCATAAAGTCAGAGTGTTAGTACTGGAGTATGAAAACTATATTTGGCTAAGCAAGTAGCGTACAAGTCCAAAACGCTCCTAACAAGCAATATGGTTTATCATTGGGACAGTGGTTGCAGGTCCTGCGACGAAAACTATTAACAAACAGCACCTATTATCATGTACACCCAGCCAAGTGACTTCTTGTATAAAGTAAGTCGAAGCGATCAACTATTTGGTCAGTTACCTTTTCAGAATTCTCGTACAAAACTTGCCACTCACTGACCATATTAAACTGTAATCACATTTGTTTCGTAAGAGTGCGAATACGCGAGATTAATAAAATACAGCAAGGGTATATTAAGCAGTTTTTGTGTGAAAAAGCGATACCTGATTTTTAATAGAAGATTAGCCTAAAGTCCAAAACGCTCCTAGTGTTTAAAAAGTGCCCATTATGTGAAATTAGAGTTCAGGTATTGACTTCAAACGTCACTTTAGGGCTATTTTAGTTTTTTCAACTGAGTAAAATATTAGATTCAGCGTATAGAAGCTATGTTTGACTGTGAGTTTTTTGCCTATTTGCGTCTTCAGCGTTCTGACTTTTTACTCTGTTTGCTGACCAAATATTCAAAAAATTCGCACTGAAAACAAGAACCGCACCAATGATTACCCACAGATTAATCGCTTCACTATAAAAAATTGCACCTATGATAGCGATAATAGGTACACGCAAAAAATCTATCGGCGCAATAAGCATAACAGGCGCTAGTTTAAGTGCAGTAGTGATGCAAAAATGCGCGAATAATCCCGCACAACCCACCAATACAATTAATGGCAAAGTAGCTAAGCTAGGTATAGTGACTTGGCCATCGTAACAACTAAACGCTGCCCCTAATACTAATTGGATAGACACTAGCCAAAACAATATGGAAGTGGTGCTTTGGGTTTGCGAAAGTAGTTTCGTGGCGATAAACGTACCCGCAAAACCCACAGCACAGAGTGCTGCAGCGATAATGCCGGGTCCCATCGTAATGCTACCTGGTTGAGCAACCACAAGAATTCCCAAAAAACCTAAGGTGACAGTCATCAAACGAATTTTTGTTAATCGTTCGCCGAGAAAAAATGGAGCCATGAGAGCGACCCAAATAGGAGTGCTAAACTCAAACGCAAATACTTGAGAGAATGGAATGACTGCTATCGCATAAAACCATAAATTCTGGCCGAAGAAATGACAGATATTTCGTATCAAATGCAAACTAAAACGCTGACTTGAAATGGTTATCAAGCTCCCCGAGAGACTACCGATAGTTAACACCACTAAAACGCCAATAATGGATCGATACATCATTATTTCAAAGGTGTCGAGTTCGCTCGCCATTTCCCTCCCAGCCACTGCCATGGCCGTAAATGAAATGACCGCACCGAGCATCCAAAGCCCTGCTTTAAAAGTATTGGGTATCAGCATCATTGAATAATTCTCAAGAGTTCTTTTTAATCAGAACAGTGGCGGGAAATAATTTACTAACCGAAAAACAACGACTGTGATATAAAACGAAACTCTATAAAGTCCAAACGGCTGGATTTAGGTTAAGAATTTAGGCTGATTTTTACTCTGTGATATCTTCTTTATAGTCTGAGCTAGGATATTATCACTGGAGTATACATGCTCGACTTACCCGTTTTTTTTGCGGGCTCTAGCAATTCGGCAACCATCATATTTTTTTCTCACAGCAGGCACCCGTTTAAATATTGACTTTTATAGCGAGTAGTTATTATTTAAACAGGGCCATTTGTTTAGCTCGGTTGTTTAACTTTACGTAGGTAAGGCTTCACAGTTTCCCAGCCATTAGGATAAACCTTAGCCGCTTCTTCATTATTGACACCAGGAACGATAATCACATCATCACCTTGTTGCCAATTCACAGGTGTCGCAACTTTATGTTTGGCAGTTAATTGCATCGAATCAAGCACTCGGAGGATTTCATTAAAATTCCGTCCCGTTGTCATAGGATAAGTCATCATTAATTTAATGTTTTTATCTGGCCCGACAATAAAGACGGAACGAACCGTTGCATTCGTCATTGCTGTGCGTCCTTCGGCAGCTTCATTCTCGTCTGCGGGGAACATACTGTAAAGCTTTGCAACATTAAGATCAGTGTCGGCAATAATCGGATAATCAACCGCAGCACCACCGACATCTTCAACATCCTTAGACCAAGTTAAATGATCCTCAACGGGGTCGATGCTAATCGCGATAATCTTAGTGTTACGTGCTGCAAAGTCGGACTTTATACTAGCCATATAACCGAGTTCAGTTGTGCAAACGGGTGTGAAATTTTTCGGATGTGAAAATAAAACCGCCCAGCTATCACCAATCCAATCATGGAAGTTGACCTTTCCCTGTGTAGTCTCTGCTGTAAAATTAGGCGCTTGATCGTTAATGCGTAATGACATATTTGTCTCCTTGGACGAGGATGATTTAAATTTCTTGATCGCACTTGATAATGATTAATATTTTCATCAATCATTATCAAGTGTCTAGGATATACTAACAAGCTTGAGATGACATACAACAGCAATAAACTACAATCACAAAAATTGTCCAGTTTTAATAAATATCCGCTATTTATAGGTATATAACCCTTGTTGCGGCGAAGTCTAACCGGACACTTTCTTTAGGGGTTTTTCGCAGGTAACAGGTGTATTATCACCGTTAGCGAATTAGCGAATAAGTCCCCAAATGTTCTCTGTGGAGAATGAAGCGGTTAAATCCTCGAAAGAATGCACAGTGAATGGCTAGTCCTTTACGAGTATAGTGACAAAGGAGTTAATCGCGTAGATACCCATCCTAGCCGGCGTTCGGATGATTCGTGCTCTTTGGTAATGGTTTTCGTCGCACAACCAGAGTGTCTGTAACCATTGCCTCAATCACAAATTTTCCTGAACGCCAACGGCGTTTTGGGCTTGTTCGCTACTCCCTTAACAGTGCAGTCTTTCGAAATTGTAATTCTTCATGCAGGCCGCTATATCTTATATCCCCAGATCGGTAAATCATGGTATTCAAATTGACATAATTTAATCACTATATTTTCGTGTCCAAGAGATATACCTAAGATCACTTATACGACCAATGCTATCGAGTCGCTCAATAGTGTGATCCGTAAATCTGTAAAGACACGCAAAGTCTTTCCAAGTGATGATGCTGCTCTAAAAGTTGTATATTTAGCAGAATCCGCTTCAAAAAAATGGACAATGTTAATTAGAGGCTGTGGGCCTGCACTAAATAGATTTATTATCGAGGTTGAAGAAGAACTTACACCTCCTGTTTAAATAACTAAAAGAGCAGTTACACAGAATGATTTACACTTTCTGGCAAACCCTCAATAAATTAAGTTATTAGCTGATTCAGAGACTTCAAAGCGGAGACTGCAGAGCAGTCACTGTTTCCAATATTAGTAACTGACCCGAGTATTACCGCCTTGTGTCAGTACTTTTATTCTATCATTGACGGCGAAGAAGTTGGCTTGGCTTATCTGTTGCACGATCGAAATAGTGTCTCCAGTATCTAAACGTATGGTTATTTCTTGTGCTTGTTTACGTGTGGCCTTTTCTTCAACTTGTTGACCTAAAATACCGCCGATAATTGCGCCAATACCTGTCGCTATGTCTCTACCAGAACCGCCGCCAACATTACTCGATATCACGCCACCTAGAATACCTCCCGCTGCGGTACCTAAAATACTATTTTGGCGTCCTTCAATCACCACCGGACGTTCAGCAACAACGTTACCCAACTGAACACTCTGAACTTTTCTTGCCTCAGAAGCTGAATAGCTGTCACCTGTTAAGTTACTCGCGCAACCCGAGAGAACAAATAGCGCAAGTAACAGTAAAAACAATTTGTTTGTGATTTTCATAGGAACACCTAAAAGAATTGAATGATTACGAATATGACAGTCAATATAAGATATAGATCAACTTAAAAGAAATATAATTAAGTTACTATTATGCAACCTCAGGATAACGAATAAATTTGTAAATAAGTCGTTACAAACAAGTTTTAAATACTCATTTACTCCAGCAAACTCGGTTTGTGCTCAGTTTTTACTTGATCCATAACGTTATGCACAGATCTCATTATGTCTACTTATCAGTTTGAGGTAAAGCTGCTATAAAGGTTATGAACTCAGTATTAAGCGATCTAAAGGGTTAATAAAGCCAATGTAAGTGGCAGAGTATGGCAGCTTTTAAGTTTATTATTGAATAACATTAATGGGGTGTTTATGGCTTTATCTCGGGTATTCACAAGAGCACAACTGGGTGTGTCAGCGCCTTTAGTCGAGGTCGAAGTGCATTTGTCAGGCGGATTACCTGCTTTCCAGTTAGTTGGTTTACCTGAAGCTGCTGTGCGTGAATCTAAGGAACGTGTCCGTAGCGCCTTGCTAAATTTAGGTTTCAAATTTCCTATTAGCCGAATTACGGTCAATTTAGCACCCGCTGATTTACCTAAAGAGGGTGGGCGCTATGATTTAGCCATAGCAGTAGGTATTCTTGCGGCATCTAAGCAGTTAGCTGATGATAAGCTTTCAGAGTGGGAATTCATCGGGGAGTTAGCGCTGAGCGGTGATCTGAGAAGCGTCAAAGGTATTTTGCCTGTCGCTATTGCCTGTCACGTAAGTCAGCGTAAATTATGTTTAGCAACAATGAGCTTTGATGAGGCGCGGCTAGTGAATAATTTAGTGCTAGCCCCAGTCGATAATTTACTGCAAGTATGCCATTTACTCTCAGGACAACTGCCACTGATTAACGTTACTGTGCCTAAAACTGTTTTGAAACCTATAAAACGCTTAGATTTGATTGATGTGAAAGGCCAATTTCAGGCCAAAAGAGCTTTGGAGATTACCGCCTCTGGTGGTCATCATTTATTAATGTCAGGTAGCCCCGGCAGCGGTAAAAGTATGCTAGCTGCTAGGTTAGGTGGCTTATTACCACCACTTACTGAAGAGGAGAGGATTGAATCTGCAGCGATTTATTCCGTGGCGGGTTTAAATAATCAACAAATATGTGCTGGGGAAAGGCCTTTTAGAGCGCCCCATCATACGGCATCAGCGGTGTCTTTAGTGGGTGGTGGCAGTTACCCACAGCCTGGAGAAATTTCTCTAGCACATAATGGAGTGCTGTTCCTTGATGAAGTCGTAGAGTTTCCAAGATCTGTGCTGGAAGTGTTAAGAGAGCCTTTAGAAGCAGGTAGTATTCATATTTCGCGGGCGGCGCAAAAGTTATCTTTCCCCGCGCGCTTTCAATTGATAGCGGCCATGAACCCATGCCCTTGTGGTTATGCACTTGACACTAGTGGACGCTGTCGCTGTACTCCTGATCAAATTAAACGTTATCAAAGTAGACTCTCTGGTCCACTGTTAGATCGCATCGATTTGCATATCCAAGTGCATCCTATCGCCGCGAAAGATTTGTTGGATGCGGAGTTACCCACTCAGGAAAGTTCTGTGGTCATTGCCCAAAGAGTGGCAAAAAGTGTAGAGAAGCAATTGCTTAGACAAGGCTGTCGCAATGCCTACCTTGAGGGAAAATCCTTAGAAAGGGTCTGTTTTTTGGATAAATCACTGCGTTTATTATTGGCCAGCGCGGCGACCAAACTACAGTTATCAGCCCGCTCTTGTAATAGAGTTTTAAAAGTCAGTCGCTCTATTGCCGATTTAGCGCTCAGTGATAATATACAGCGTCAGCATTTACTCGAAGCGCTGAGTTATCGACAAGTGTCATCGATAAATTTCTAACCTAAAGTAGCTCACAATATTACTAAGCCTTGCAGCGCCGCTGAACTTAGCGGTATTCATTACGCAACTACTCACTTGGAAATTGTTATGTCTGACGCTGAACATAAACTCGGCAATCGAATTCTTAAAGTCTGTACAAGCTCTTGATGCAAATAGAAAAATGTATCAACACCAATAAGGTGACCACGAATCTTCCTAATGTCCTCTGCACACCAATATATTACACAGTTTTTTCGCGCCTAATTGCCGAATCTAGGTTGCAGCGTTATTTACTCCCTCGCTCTACATCGTAAATTAAAAGGTACTTCCGTAAAATCTGCGAGTATTTGTGCTGCTGAATTAGCCTTTTATAGGTTTGATTTAAGGGCAGTTTCTAATCGCTAAGTACTGTTGATTTAACTGCTTGCCATCCGTACTCATTCCCGTATCGAAAATAAAAGCGCCTTGAACAATGCTGCCAAAAGCGGTCGCGGTCTCATTGTGTATTATCGGTGTGCCAAAGCATAGTCATCTTGTTCGCTTAGCGACAGTTCGAATAAAGTCAGTAATAAATATTTATGTGATCCGGCTATTAGTTCATCACTATTGGCTAACTGACTGTATTGTTTGGGTAGGTAAAAATAACTGTGCACCGAGTAGCTATTGTAGGCTTGATCGGCCCCGGATAGCGGCTAAATTCCTTCAATATACGATCGCCGGTTGCTACAACAATAGTGTTTTGGACATAAGGTGACTGTTTTAACCAAGTCAAAAACTGGTCTAATGCGTTAGTTTGAAAGTGATAGCTTGTGAGTGATTGTTGTGCTTCGCTATCCCCTTCATCAAAACCATAGCTTTGTGGATAAAGTGCAGGTGCACGATAGCTTTTCGGCAATCGAATCGGCGCGTTATTATTAGTGGTTAAAACCCAGGAAAATAGAGGTTGTAGCGCATTTTTCTCAGTTATCTATTTTTGCAAATATTGGAAAAGATATAAGTTATAGACACCCCGAGGGTCATCTGAAGCTTCCCCGAAGTGTTTTTCAATGGTCACCCTGCCAATGTATTTATCAAAGCCCTGCTTGTGCCAAAACAGAGCGTGTTTACGCCATGAGCTATTGCCACCACTGAGAAATAAAGTGGCATAATTTTGTTGCTCAAAAGGGATGACATTGGAGGTATTAAAATTGTCTTGGTTTGCCGCTGATCGGGCAATTGGGCCTATGGACCCATTAAGTAACAACCTTTCAATGGTTGGTTGGTTGGGTGCCATATTTATCAGAGAGCATACGCGTAAAGAAGTAATCTTGCTCAGCGTGTTGAGTAAACTCCCCGAGGACTTGGTTCTTGGCGTTATGAGCCTTGACTAACCAACCAGCCATTAAAATGAAAATAACGTGGTTTTTTTTGAATGTGACACTTTTTCGTTAGATCGTTGGACCAATGGGTTCTGTTGACTAAACCAGCAGTGCTTTTCAATGCCGCTAGCGAATCAAGTTTGGCATCTACTAATAACTTTTAGTGGTAAGGCGATTAAAGCTATCTGCTTTTGAATCCTTTAGCGCATAGTGAAAATGATAGAGGCCGTTGAGGGCGGGTGAATTGATTACAAGGTCGTCATTGATCACTGTGATGCGACTAGACAGTGGAAAAGTATCTATGCTAACACGACCGAAAAGAGCGCAAAGCAGGATTAACATTAATGTTGAAAACTAGATAATGGCTTTATGGATACTAGTTTTTCTAGCGATCTGTTCGTCTCTCGTTATTTTGAGAACAAATAAATACATAAAAAGCTACTCGTCACTGCACCTAAGATTTTTTAAAAAACACCAATCACTAAACACACTGATCAATACGGCATATGTGCTATCTTCAACCATATCGAGAAGCAAGTTGCTGATTTCATTGTCAAAGAAAAAAACAGGCGATGTCGAGAAAGCTAAAAAAGCTGCTGATCAGTAGAATAGTAAGAAAACTATAGCGCTGATACGCTTTAACCAATGTCAGCGATTCAATAAATTCATTGGCATTATAGGTGATATTGCAAACAAGATGAGGTAGACGGTAGACACTTTTGAATCAAAGCGAAGACCTATGAATAATGCGCCAATAATTTGACTGATTTGACTGATTTGACTGATTTGCCAATCGGTAATAAAGAATAGAATAAACGCGCGGGCTGTAGATAAAATGGCCAGCGAGTAAAGTAATTAAAGGCCGCAAATTTTAATCTGCTGCTTGAAAGGGTCAATAGTTAAAAATACCCTGGCATTGGCAGATTAGTTCATAGTAAAGCTTCTCTGAAATGAAAAATTTGGCAATAGATAAGCAGGCTAGTAAGCAGTTGCGTTTTAAGTCTCTGTTTAATAGTCTGCGCAGATGTTCGCTTGGAGTCTAGCGAACTCCCGGCTAATGCTGGAGTAATACAATAAGTGCAACAGACAAAAAATTGAGAAGTGAGTGAGCTGAAGGCATAATTCCAGTTATCACATAAAAATTAGGATCTGTTATGAATGCACACAACAAACTTTACCAACAGCTCACTCAGGAGCAAA
>JAWUWK010000046.1:0-43488 GCA_034111875.1 Gammaproteobacteria bacterium | reverse complement strand
TGTGGCTAGATACATGAAATATTACAATGTTGATCGACTGCACTCAGCTAACTTGGATCAGTCGCGAATTTGAAAGTTCCTTTAGAAAAGTGTCCGGCTGGAGTTGACCAGAACAATTTGTCACGGACATAGATTAAGTCTAACAAGGGGATGGTTTTCCTCTCCGCTTTAACTCAGCATTTCTTGAGCTACGAGCAAATAGAATACCACCCTTGCATTGGCTTTACCTCGATCAATAGATATCTACTGAATGGTTATCTGCACTGCTAACTCTTTAAGTATTGCTCTCATCTGTTTCACTGAATGATGGTAGCCATCCATTTGTAGCTTTTTTTCAATATGAAAGGTGTTATTTTTTAATGTCGATAAATCCGGTGAAGCAGTACGCCAAATGTAATTCCCAGTTAAAATTACTTTACCTAAATGGTTTGGATGAAAGTAGTCTATGTTTATGGCTAATAAATCATTTTCAGAGACTTTACTTGGATTATGCTCAATAAAATTTGTCTGTCTAGAACTTTTATTTAAGTCCAATCTCAAGGTGCGTGCGATGGCTTTTACTAAAGGTTCTGCCCACATATGAGATTGAGCGAAATTAACCTGATATTGATCCGTTTGAATAATGAGGTAAGGCTGATCTAAGTACTCTGCTACTTTTATCTCAAGGCTAGTGCTTGGTTTATAGGTGGTTATTGGTTCTGTCTTCTCTGAGTTATTTTTAGTGGCATCGGGCGCGTCGAGCAAATAATAGCTGGTTTCAATGACTGGGTCATTACTGCAGGCGCTGATCACAATAAGCGGGGAAAATATTAATAAGTGTTTGAGCGTTTTAGACCTCATTGAGAACTTCCCCTGTGCTTTTTAGGCTCAATAGACACCCCTTTCCCCGAGTTGAAGATTAGACTGTTAGGTTGTTGATTAACTTGATTTAATAATGGTTTAAGTTCGTACATTACACTCGTTAACGAGGTTAATGATCTCAATAGCTCTTCATACGTTTTAGACCCCTGTGAGTAGTCAGTGCTCAGTTGGGTTAGATTGTCTAAAGTATCAGCCATTTTATTACTTAGCTTATCATTTTCAATGCTGCTCACAAGCTTCTTAACGTTTCTGCTCAACGACTTTATTTCTTTTAAGGTTTGAACAGACTCCACTAGCAAAGCGTCACCGCTATTGGTAATTTTTTCTAGCGGTAATTTGTTGAGCGTATTTATGAATTGATTAGCTTTGGCTGTGATTTGCGCGAAGTCATTGCCTATACTGGGGATGACTGGATATCCAGAAAACTGCGTAAGCTGCTTAACAGGTTTGTCATTGTGGTGCTGCAGTTCTACAAATAAGCTACCGGTAATTAAATTACCAGATTTCAAAGCCGCTTTTAATCCTTGCCTTATCCAGTAAAAATTTTGCTGTCTCAATAACAATAAGCCCTCTTGACTGTCGGGTAAGTTAACCCTGCCCGGTTGCAGTGAAATTAATACAGGAATTTTGAAGTCTTCTTCAAGTATTTCGCTGGTTGCTAAGCTTTGTTCTTGTAACAAATTTGTACTGGCAACGTGACCGACTAAAACCCCTCGATATTCTACTGGGGCGCCTACTTTTAAACCGCGAATAGAGTCACTGACGAGTACCACAAAACTAACAGAGTGCTTATATCGTTGTTTGTCGGCAGCTTCATAGTTTTTGTAGATATCAAACTTAGCGCCATTATTAACCGGTTCGCCATTCTTCATTCCCAAAGGTACATCGAAAGCTATACCGTTTGTCAGCATAGTTTGTATGTTTCCTGTTTTGATACTGATTCCATTGGCATCCAAATTAATACTTAAGCCGCTTGCATCCCAGAACTTGGTATTGGTGGTCACTAGTTGGTGGTAAGGTGCTTTTATAAAGGCATCGTAATAGACAATGCGTTCTTTGAAATCAAAATGAATGTCTTCAAATTGGCCAACGCTTAGACCTTTGTAGATGATTGGATCGCCTTTTGAATAGGCAAATTGATCATTGCTATTTAAACTAATGCGTAATCCAGGTGTGCCTTTAGGAGTAACTGGAGGGTCGGCTAAGGCGATAAAATCGTCTGCAGCTTCTGTTGATTGCCCAGGTGATATTTCTATATAAACACCTGATATTAAAGTGCTTAGTCCAGATACCCCAGTGTATGATATTTTTGGTGATACCACCCAAAAATTGGTATCTTGGGTTAATAGTGGCTCTGCGGTATTTGACATTTGAGCGGTGGCAAGCACACCTGTAGATTCCTTATTCAACGCTATCGATTTGATCACCCCAAGGTCTACATTACGGTATTTTATCTTGGTATTGCCAGCTTCTATCCCCTCTGCTGTTGTAAACTCTATTTCAATGATTGGTCCCTTATTGGCCCATTGGTAATAGAGCATCCATCCGCCAATAAGTAGCGCAATCAAAGGTATCAACCAGATAAATGAAACTGATCGAGCTGTTTTTATTTCTGCTGGTTTTGGTTCTGAGGTAGGGAACTGATCATTTGACATTCTGATTTGGTCTATTCCAAATTAATTTAGGTTCAAAACTCATCGCTGCAAGCATAGTCAAGACCACAACTGCTGAAAATGCTACTGACGCAGTTCCAGGGTAGATACTAATGGTATTACCTAACTGGATCAAACTCACAAGGATAATAACCACAAATACATCGACCATCGACCAGCGGCCAATAAATTCAGCCATTCTATGCAAGGTGATTCTTTGCTTTTGCAAGCCAGTGGTGCGACATTGAACTGAGAAATTCAACCAAATCAGCACAATGATTTTAACCACAGGGACAACAACACTGGCAATGAATATAATGATCGCTATCGGGTATGATTTAAGTTCCCAGAGCAAAAAAACACCGCCAATTATTGTACTTGGATCACTCTTTCCCAATAGTTCGGTGTGCATAATAGGTAAAACATTTGCAGGAATGAAGACTATAATGGCGGTGATTAACAGTGCCCATGTGTTTTGAATGGACAAGCTTCTATTGATTGGACGAGAATGAGAAAGCGTTGCAGGATCTATCACCTTGTCGGATGTTCTAATCAGTAAGTCAGCCAGTTGATGTTTGTCTATGTGAAGGTTTACGATTGTTAGACACAGTGAAAATAAAATAAAAGAGATGAAAGATTGGCCTATTTCAATGTCGGCAAAAGCCACTATTTTTATCAAGCTTACTAAAACACCAATTAAAAATATTTCTACCATGGCCCAAGGCATGAGTTTAAAAACTAACCTCATGATTACTAGGGCATAGGGAGGCGCTTTTCCTCTAGAAAGGGGTATTAATAAGTAGAGTAGACCGACCAATATTACTACTGGAATAATAAATACTGTGACTAACTCTAAAATGGCAAGCGCCAAGTAGTTGTTTTCAAAGAGTATTGAAAAGCTCTGGCTAATACTGAAAGTATTTTCTAATCCGTTGCTTTCTATAGAGATAAAATCAAAGCTTATCGATGGCACTAGAAAGATTAGCGCACTAATAGATAACGCGATAATTCTAAGAATTGCATTTTTGTGTACTTGGGTCAATACAAAACCGCAACCTGGGCAACAGGCTTGTTGTCCAATTTTTAAGCTCGGAATGGACACCGATAAAGCACACTCATGACAAGTGTGAAATGCTTCTTCTTGGGTTGCTGGTTGGGACATGCACGATTACCTGCTGAGTGTCTAAAAGCTTAAAAATGTCTTTTCAAAATAGATTTTTTCAAATCTAATATTAGGGCTAAATATAATGACTTTTTCTAGCTCTAATCAGGATACTACGTTGAGGTTTTAATCTGTCAATTAACCTATAAACAACCTTACTACAAGGTAGTAGATTACCAAAGTTATAAATATGCCTAGAATTAATGCACACTGTAAACAACCTTTAATAGCTTCAAAAATACAATACCATAGATGTTGTCATCGCTGCTGACATAAGTACTGCTGAAGTTTCCTGCTCATTTCGGGCAAAATATTTGCCCGACGGTTCTGAGGCTAAAAACCTATTGACCATTTCACTACACAATCTCTAGTGACTAATGCTTTTATGAATATATGTTGGGGGCTTTTGCAGCCTCGCTTAGCCTGCTAATAATAGGCTTAATGAATGCACAAATGTTATTAAGTGAAAAGGGCTTTTATGCGATGGCGTTTGTCTTGAGTCTATTTGTCGTTATAACAGTGACAAAAGAACATCCGTGATATTATCTATAAGGTATCGAGCCTGAGGCCGAAACAGAGGTAATTAGACCATAAGTGAGTAAAGTGCTGATCTTTAATGCTTACAAATGTTATTAGATAGTGATACTTAGAGGACTTCGCGCGGGGCTTTATCAGCGCTATGTCTTGTTCGGTTATTCTGCACAGCATAGAATAACCGCCAATCTTTTCTTTATATAAGTGAATATCATGTCAATACATATCGAGACACCACTGATTCAATCCCTTTCCGTCGGTAGGCAACTCTCTGCTAAAGTGTGGTTGAAAATGGAAGCTTTACAGCCCTGTGGCTCGTTTAAAGCCAGAGGGGTTGGCTTTGCATGTAGTGAACATGTGCAGCGAGGTGCTAGTGGATTTGTCTCCTCATCAGGCGGTAATGCTGGGCTAGCGGTCGCTTATTCCGGGCGCTGTTTAAATGTGCCGGTGACTGTAGTGGTCCCTTCTACTACTAAGCAAACGGCTATTAAATTGATGCAGCAAGAAGGAGCGACGGTGATAGTGCAAGGGGAGGAATGGCTGCAGGCGCATCAATATGCACTGAATCTGGCAACAGCCGGTGTGGTTTACATTCATCCCTTCGACGATCCTTATTTATGGGCGGGACATGCCAGCTTGATCGATGAAGTCAAAACACAGGGCCTAAAACCGGATTTTATTGTGCTATCTGTTGGCGGAGGGGGGCTGCTCAGCGGCGTTGTGCAAGGTTTAAAACAAAATGATTGGCCGGATATACCGATACTTGCTGTTGAGACACAAGGGGCTGATTCTTTATCAAGTGCCCACGCTGCTAAAGAAAATCTCGGCATAGCGCAGATCTCTAGTATTGCAACGTCACTGGGTGCGACCAAAGTGACTGATCACGCGTTTTCTCTATTAAGTACTCATCCTATTCACACGCACGTAGTTTCTGATAAGCAAGCGGTAGCAGCTTGCCTAAGCTTCCTCGGTGAGCATAGAGTATTGGTTGAGCCCGCCTGTGGTGCTTCCTTGGCCAGTCTTTACCAGCCTCCTGACGTACTATTAGATAAGAAGAATATTTTGGTTGTGGTCTGTGGCGGCGTAGGGGCTAGCATTGAGCAATTAAATCAGTGGAATAAGCGCTTGTGATCGCTTCTATCTGCAAAGCTGTATACCATTAGTCTCTGTTGTTTTTGATTTTGGAATAAGCTGATCTGGGTAACATGAAATATCAAATAAATCCTAAATATAACTGTGATGAAAGCTTAGCTGTAGAAATAGAGTGGCTTTTTGAAAATAGCAGTATTGTCTTGCAAGATGCGCGTAATAAAATTAAGCAAGTATCTTATAATGACGCTGATTATGTGGTGAAATCCTTTAAACGGCCTACTATATTAAGGGCTATCTTTTACACTCTATTTAGACGCTCTAAGGCGCAGCGCTCTTATGACTACTCTCTAAAAATTGCTAATTTCGTCCCTAGAGCGCTAGGTTTTGTTGAGTTTTATCAGCACAAGCTACTGACAAAAAGCTACTTTATAAGTGAGTTATTCGCCTATGATTTCACTGTGCGAGAAGCGTTAATTGATCTCACTTTTGCAAATAGAGAGAAGGTTTTTCGCTCTTTTGCTAAGTTTAGTTTTGAACTTCACCAACAGGGCATTTTACATAAAGACTTCTCGCCGGGGAATATCTTAATAAAGCGCCAAGGCACTGAATTTGAATTCAAAGTCATCGATATAAATCGAATGTCATTTGGTGTGCTAAGCACTCCGCAGCGAATGAAAAATTTCTCTATGCTCTGGGCAAGTGATGCAGACCTCGATAGGATTGTCACTGAGTATGCTCTATTGGCAAACCTCGATTTGGCGATGTGTCTCGCTATGGCGAATAGGTATAACCAGCGCAATAAGCGCTTTAAAAATTTCAAAAAACGTTTGAAAGGTCGACCTGTAACGGACTAATACTAAATTAAGAAGACGCATAATGAAGAGTAGATTTGTATGGGATGACTATTCTGATCAGCCTTACCCGATTGGCGATAAACAATATAAAAGAACCATGAAACGTAAACATCTAGTGGACGTCATCATGCTTGTGTTAAGCGCTCTCATTTTCTTTCCGCTGGGATTGGTGGCGAGTTTTTTTGTGAGAGGACATCAACACAGCACTGGCAAATTTTTTGCGCTGTGTGTCAATCTAGATAAAGGTGAGCGGCAAGTCGATTTGGTAAGCGAGCTCGGTTGCCGAGATATCCAAATTCGAATGCCGTTGTCTGATATAACTAATCTCGCTGAGTACGTCGCCTTCGCTAGAAAGTTTTCTGGTTGTGAAATTTTGATTAACGTATTACAAGATCGACAACACATAGAAGATGACGAGTTGTTTGCTCAAAGCATAGAGAGCATATTCCACGGCTTTGCTGGGGTTGCCCATACCTTTCAAATTGGCAATGCGATCAATCGTACTAAATGGGGTTTTTTCTCTATCGCTGAATACTTACGATTTTACCAAGTGGCACAGAAAGTGCGCGACAATCAATTTGCACACTTGTGCTTAGTCGGTCCCGCTGTCATTGACTATGAATATCATTTCATTGTGAGGGCTTTGTTTAATCGTTTTAACATAAATTACGATAAATTATCATCCCTGTTGTATGTCGATAGACGCGGTGCACCTGAAAATACTCAAACAGCGATTTTTGACACCAAAAGAAAAATAGATTTTTTATACGCATTGGCTAAAATCAGCCGACAATCTAGTAATGATATACTTATCACTGAAGCTAATTGGCCAATTTCTAACACGGCGCCTTGGGCACCGACCAGTGAAACGGAATGTGTCAGTGAAGCCCAGTATGCAAATTACTTACTCAGATATTATCTACTGGCACTTGCTACGCAGAAAGTTGAAAGCGTTTACTGGCACCAGTTGATAGCACCAGGATACGGCCTAATTGATGATCGTGAAAGCTTGCGTAAAAGGTCGGCGTTTTATGTTTATCAGCAGATGTTGAAAATGCTAAAGGGAGCTGTAGTAGAAGGCTATCAGAAGTCGGGGCATAAGCATTGTCTGAAGTTTATGAATAAAGGTAAGCGAATTCAAGTCATCTGGTTAAATTCAACAAATCAAGAGCCCTATACAACGCAGGGGGTTGCCTTTGATAAATTGGGTAAAGTGATCGATGCTGATATTTTGCTTAGTGAAAGCCCTATTTACATCGTGGGCGAATGACGTGTCAAACTAAATGCCGGTGTTTATATTGGCTGGGTGTCATGCCATAAAATGCTTTAAAACAGCGGCTGAAATGGCTGTTATTGCTAAAGCCACTGGCGAAGCAGGCGCGGGTAATAGTGCTGCCATGTTTGAGCATTTTTGCCGCTTGCTTTAAGCGTAATTGGTATAGAAAATCTTTAGGTGTGCAGGCGAGTTTTTGCTTAAACTCTGCAAAAAATTTAGTACGGCTCATGCAGGCCAGTTTACATAACCGATCTATACACAGTGGCTCGTTAAGGTTTTTCTGAATATAGGCAATGGCTGCATTGAGGCCATTGTGGTCTGGCAGTAAACAGCTGTGAGACATAATAAACGCTCGCGTGTTGTGCCTAAGTAATCTGACAATTAGCTCAGATACGGCTAAATCTATCATAAAACTCCGGTCTTGATGGTTCTCAGTGTAAATCTGCACCATACGGTTTAACAGTGCCTGGGTTTGCGAGTTGTGATGTGTATGAACTAGTTCTGTTTCGTAGCGCCACTCTTTATTGTAGAGGTCTAAAGGGGCTGAATCATTTAGGCTGTCGATGATTTTTTTCACCCGCTCGCTGCTAATTTCAATCGCCAGACAAGTCGTTGGTTGGTTCATAGTCGCGTCCGGGAAATCTATTTCAACTAGGCTGTTTGGCGCCATGACAAAAGACTCGTGAGGTAAAAACTCACAGACAATATTATCTCGATCAGCATGCATTATTTTTTTGCCTGACAGCATGCCGCAAAACATCAGTTGGTCAGATTCGAGACCGACGCGAGTTGCCTGCTCAAAAGTATCGTAAATACTAAGCTGCGATTTAGCGGCGGCAAAAGACAGTTTATTTTCAACTAACACTTGCGGTGCTTTTCTGCGGCTCTCGAGAATGTCTTTAATCATAAATAATCCTACCTTGTGTTTGCATTAAAATAGTCGAGTGTTTAATGCAAACATTTATCTTAGGGTAACTTACCTTCTTCCAAATATTAGGTCCTTAAAGAGTCGTTATAGTTTGGGACCTCTGCCCAATCATTACATCTATAAATGGAAACCTTAGCGCCTATGTTGTGCTGCGTAATAGGACGTTAAAAAAACTAAAAATCCTCATTTAAAACTATAAACGCCGGCTTTTCTTTTGTTGTTGACTAACATTCACTTCATTTATAACGTTATGAAGGGGCCTCTGATTACTAAATTAATGAACTGGCAGTCAAAAAAAACGCATTGCCAGTACAGTTTTTTTTATGCTGAATCTTATGATAGTACACAATATAGCAAAAATAACGAGAGGTATTACCTATGATATATGCAAATCCTGGCTCGGCCGAATCTGAATTACACTTCAAACACAGATATGATAATTACATCAATGGTCAGTGGACTGGGCCTGTTGGTGGTCGCTATTTTGATAATATCACTCCAGTTACCGCAGAGGTTATCTGCGAAGTGGCGAGATCTGATGCGCAAGATATTGAACTCGCTTTAGATGCTGCACATGCTGCTAAAGCGAGTTGGGCGCTAACTTCAGTGACCGAACGCTCTAATATACTACTTAAAATAGCGGATAGAATTGAGGCAAATTTAGAGCGACTAGCCCTCGCAGAGACATGGGATAATGGCAAGTGTATTCGCGAAACGATGGCCGCTGATATCCCTTTAGCCGTGGATCATTTCAGATATTTTGCCGGTTGTATTCGCGCACAAGAGGGCTCTATTGGAGAAATTGACAATAATACAGTGGCCTATCATTTTCACGAACCACTAGGTGTTGTCGGGCAAATAATTCCCTGGAATTTTCCGCTGTTAATGGCCGCTTGGAAAATTCCGCCGGCCTTAGCCACCGGAAACTGTATTGTGCTTAAACCTGCAGAGCAGACTCCGTTATCTATCTTATTGTTGATGGAAATAATCGGTGACTTACTGCCACCAGGAGTGCTTAACGTAGTCAATGGTTATGGCGCAGAGGCTGGACAGGCGCTCGCGACCTCTGAGCGAATTGCCAAGCTTGCCTTCACCGGTTCTAGTCCAGTAGGAAAACACATACTTAAGTGTGCGGCTGATAGTTTGATTCCCTCAACGGTAGAACTAGGCGGCAAGTCGCCCAATGTATTCTTTGAAGATATTATGGATCAAGAAGATGCCTTCGTTGATAAATGTCTTGAAGGCGCGGCGTTAGCGTTTTTCAATCAGGGCGAAGTCTGTACTTGTCCGTCGCGATTGTTGGTTCAAGAGTCTATTGCAGAAGAGTTTATTGAGCGCTTAATCGCCCGTACTAAAACCATCAAGCAGGGCAACCCCCTTGATACCGATAGTCAAATCGGCGCGCAAGTGTCAAAAGAGCAGTATGACAAAATTTTAGCGTACATTGAAATAGGTAAAGCAGAGGGGGCAACGGTATTAACCGGCGGTGCTGATGAGAGAGTATCTGGTCTAACAGAGGGCTTTTATATTCAGCCAACCTTGTTAAAAGGCACTAATGATATGCGGGTTTTCCAAGAGGAAATTTTTGGTCCTGTGATTAGTGTGACGACCTTTAAAGATGAGGCTGAAGCCCTGGCTATCGCCAACGATACACAGTTTGGTTTAGGTGCTGGTATATGGACGAGGGATATGAACAAGTCTTACCGCATGGGTAGAGGCATTGAGGCAGGTCGGGTCTGGACCAACTGCTACCATTTGTATCCTGCACATGCCGCTTTTGGTGGGTACAAGCAATCCGGGATAGGTAGAGAAAATCACAAAATGATGCTAGATCACTATCAGCAAACTAAAAACATGCTTGTAAGTTACGATATCAACCCACTGGGCTTCTTCTAAGTCTGTTTAGGCATGTGTCAGAGCGCTGATTTATTCAGCGCTCAGTTTATTTCTGGTCAAAATCGTAATTCATCTCTTCATCTGGAGCCTGTAGATAGTAGCCTTGTATCATGCCTACACCAGACTTCCAGAGTAGGCTCATCACCTTAGGCGTTTCGACTTGCGGTGCAATGGTGATTTTACCTAAATTTTTTAAATTATTCAGCAACGCTTGAAAGTTGGAATCTTCGCTCGTCCCATCATTTAATTCCCGGATAAAACTGCCGTCAAACTTGATATAATCGGGGTCTAGTATTTTAAGTACATCTTCTGAGTTGTTGGTGCTTCCGTAGTGCTTGAGGCACACTAGGCAATTGAGTTGGCGCAGGCCATCAACAAAATACTTTGCCTGTGGAAGTTGATGGGCTGATTCGGACTCACTGATCTGAATGACAATGTGATCCGCTTGAATGCGGCTTTGCCGTATTAAGTCTGCCACCCACACCAGCAAGATATCGCGCTCCCAGACAGTGTCTGTAACACTGATAAAGAACTTTAGCTGTTTGTTGTTTGATTTTTTTTCAAATCTTTTAACACTTTCGGCAATCACCCATCTGTCCATTTCTTCGTTTAAATTAGCCTCGCCAAAGCTCGGCAAGAAAAGTGCAGGGCTAATGAGTTGCCGATCTTGATCGACCATTCTTAGTAGCACTTCATAATGCTGCTGTTCGCTATTAAAGACTAAGGGGACCAGTGGCTGATACACTAGGCGAAGGTGGTTGTGCTCTATTGCCTGTCTCACATCAGCAATGGAGAGTATAGGCGCTGAATTTTCTTGTAAGTGCTCAGCGCTATAGAGTAAAACTTTGGGTTGCTCTGCCTTAAAGCTGGCGCATTTTAATAAAGTCGCCTGCGCGCGTTTTAAAATCTGTGAGGCATTGGGGGCGGTATCGGTTAATTTTATTATTGCAATGGCTGGTTCAATTGCGATGTTCTGCTGTTCAAAATGGCAACGCTGGTTTTGCAAACACAGGCAAAGTTTCTCAGCCACAGCTTGGGTATTTTCAGGACTAGTGTCCATAAAAATCACGGCGAACAAATGGTCTGATAAACGAGCCTTTAGGTGAGTTGGATTGAAAAGATCGTTTAACATATCGGCAATATCTCTAGCTAGGGAGCGACTGGCCTCGCTTCCAAACTGCCCGCGGATATGACTAAAATTGAGGATGTCTATCTGCAGTAAATGACAGTCATTGCCGCCGTGTTGTGCAAGTCTAACACTATTCTCTAAACTGTCTAAAAAGTAGTCATAATTATACAACCCAGTTATTGCATCGATTTCAGAAAACTTACTGTGCTTTTTAGATTTTTTGTCGGTATTAATCACTATTTCAATACACTCTAAGCCATTAAATTGCACCTGTTGCAGCTCAATGTGTGCAGTGAAATTACTTTTATCCGCCCGCTGTGCCAATAGTTGGTAAGTTAATTTAGGGTGCCCGCTTTCTGTAAAATCAGAGAGCAGCTTAGTCATTCCAGAGCGTTCTTGAGCAGCGATTAAACTTAATATTGATTTATTCAATAATAAGTCTTTGACTTGGTAGCCGAATAATTGACCAAAGGCCTCGTTGAGATAGACGATTTTTTGGATGCTAATAAAGCCGATTGCCAGTGCCGAGTTGTCCATCAATAGTTTACAGCGTTTTTGGCTGTCACTGAGCTGTACTTGAAGACTTCTACTGAGCCTGCGGCTCTCTAGATAGGCGTATTCTCGACGAATCAAGAAAAGCAGTAATTTATAGTCATCGCTAGGTAAAACTCCTTGGAAGTTGTTCAACAGTCCCTCAGTTATATCTGTTATTTCTGGTGCGTCCAATAACTGCAAAACCGGAATGTCTTTCTCTAATCTTGTCAGTTGTTCAGCAATTAATATAGGGTTGAAAGTGGCTTTTTGCGACTGGCAAATAATCAAGTCCCAAGAGCGCTCTGATAGCGCGCTCAAAAGCTCATCGATAGAACTGATACTCTTGGCCCGCGGAGTAAATTGGTTGTCACGTAAATAAGAAATGATGCTGCTGATGTCTTGGTCGCTAAACTCAGCAAACAAAATGTAAATATTCTGCAGATCGCGATGGGATCTCAATGGACTTCGATTATTTTTTGCAGGGTCAGTGCTAGATATAAGATCCATCTTCGATTTCTCTACCTGTAAGAACTATAGTTAGATAGAGTATAGAGTATAGAGGTCGGTTAAACGAATCTAGTAGATCGGAATTAAAATATAATAAAGACATTGTATTAAGAAACTTATGCAAATTAGCATAAGAGAATTCAATAAAATCTAAATATGGGAAAAAGTATTGAAACACAAAAGAAAGGTCAAAAATGGCTGGGGTAGGAGGATTCGAACCTCCGCATAACGAGATCAAAACCCGTTGCCTTACCGCTTGGCGATACCCCAGTAACAATTTGTTCACAATATCAGTAATCTAACCTGCGAGCTTGATATTGTCGGTACAATTTCAAACCAGTTTAGTCAGATAGCTATTGCACAGTAACAAACAATCTTAGTATTTAGTAATTAAAATAACATTGGCTGGGGTAGGAGGATTCGAACCTCCGCATAACGAGATCAAAACCCGTTGCCTTACCGCTTGGCGATACCCCAGCAACAAATGAATGGTAGCAATGGCGGGACTCGAACCTGCGACCCTCGCATTATGAATGCGATGCTCTAACCAGCTGAGCTACATTGCCTCTTCATTTGAGGCGCGAATTATTCTCTGTTTTAGGTTTTGTGTCAACACCCATCAGCCATTTTTCAGAGAATATTTACGCTTTTAGTTAAAAAATATCGATACTGTAACAGTGGTTCAAAAAATATCGCATTTTAGTTTTGTTGAAACAATCTGAAACGCAAAACTAGTTAAGTTTTGTTTAGTTATACATTGAACCTAAAGTGAATCACATCGCCATCTTGAGTGATGTAATCTTTACCTTCTAAACGCCATTTCCCTGCATCTTTGGCTCCTTGTTCGCCGCTAAATTCTATAAAGTGATCGAAGGAAATGATCTCTGCACGGATAAAACCCTTTTCAAAATCAGTGTGAATGACCGCGGCAGCTTTAGGTGCACTCGCACCCACTTGAACTGTCCAAGCTCTGACTTCCTTTACACCCGCGGTAAAGTAAGTTTGTAAGTTTAGCAGCTCATAACCGGCTCGGATTAATCGATCAAGCCCTGGTTCTTGCATACCTAGGTCTTCTAGAAATTCATCGCGTTCTTCATCGTCCAGCTCAGAAATTTCCGCTTCTAATTTATTGCAAATAACCACAACAACAGCATTTTCGTTGCTAGCGATGGCTTTAACTGTCTCCAAATGCGGGTTATCGCTAAAGCCATCTTCATCGACGTTTGCAATGTACATTGTAGGTTTGACCGAAATAAGGTGGAATGTTTTTACAATATTCAACTCGTCTTCTGTTAAATCAAGTGAGCGAACAGATAAACCTTCCTCCAGATGAGGCTGCAGTTTTTCGAGCATCGCCTGGGCAGCAACGGCCGTTTTGTCACCCCCTTTAGCGAGTTTTTTATTTCTTTGTAGTTGTTTTTCAACCGATTCTAAGTCGGCCATAGCCAGTTCTAAATTGATGATATCAATGTCAGAGGCAGGATCGATCTTATTGGCAACATGAATAACGTTCTCATCTTCAAAGCAGCGCACTACATGCGGTATAGCATCGGTCTCGCGTATGTTGGCTAAAAATTTATTACCTAGACCTTCGCCTTTAGAAGCCCCCGCGACTAAGCCTGCGATATCAACAAACTCCATTGTAGTCGGTATGACTTTTTGAGGGTTGACGATGTCGGCTAACTGATCTAGGCGCTGGTCGGGCATAGCAACAATGCCTGAATTAGGCTCTATGGTACAAAAGGGGAAGTTCTCAGCGCTTATGCCCGCTTTTGTTAGCGTGTTAAAAAGAGTTGATTTTCCAACATTTGGTAAACCGACAATGCCGCATTTAAAACCCATGGTATTTTCCTTAGCGATGCTTAATCTCAATAGAACCCAAAAAAGGGATGACTGAAATGATAAAATTAATGTTTTTTGCCGTTAACCTGAATCACTGACTTTCCAGTAGTATTCAATACAAGCTCTAAATCTTACACCGGTTAGAAAAGTACCCACTTAACCTAAAGGTGAAGCTAAGATTTTTCAATTTCACTGTAAAACCAATATTATGTATTTTATATCCACTTAGAAATCTAGGAATTAGGTTTCACATAGGCAGCTTTTGAATGGCGGTATTGTAATGCACCACTGAGGTTTGTGGAATCTTATTTTAGCGACGGGGAAGATTGATATTATGCTGCTTTAAAACGGTGAAGCTTGTTCATGGCAATGTTCCACTCACCGCAGACTATTTCATTGGTATATGCTAGCGCTTCGTCAGTGGCTGCTTGTGTTAATTGCTGTTCACTTTGTGGTGCTTTGGTTAATACGAAATTGGCGACGTCTCTGGCGCCCCCTGGGTGACCTATACCAATGCGTAAGCGATAGAAATCTCTGCTGTTGCCCAGGCTGGCTATAATGTCTCGCAAACCGTTGTGTCCGCCGTGTCCACCGCTCTTTTTGAAGCGTGCTGTGCCTGGTAAAATATCTAGTTCATCGTGAGCGATTAAGATGTTTTCAGGTTTTATTTTATAAAAATTGACCAATGCGGCCACAGAACTACCACTTAAATTCATAAAAGTGGTCGGTATTAACAAGTGGATGGTCTTGCCATTGTATTCAGCTTTGGCGTATAAGCCCGAGTACTTTTTTTCTTCACTGAGTGTGACGAGCAGCTTTGATGCAAGCTGCTCGACATACTCTGCACCGGCATTATGACGAGTGTGAGCGTACTTTGTCCCAGGGTTGCCTAGGCCAACGATCAGTTCCACATTATCAATCATGCCGCTTTTCATCTGGCCAATGTTCTATGCGCCACGAGGCGAGTAGATGTAACCGATACTTTGATTATGGTCTGAACCACGACGTAAAGCAGCTACTTCAACACCGTCTGGAACGACGATGTCAGACAAGTGAAGCACTTGCCCTTCTTCGACTGCTGAAAGATCAACACTGACTGATTCTGGAAGCTCGTCAGCTAGACATAGCACTTCAACAACATTGGCTTCAACGGCAAACTTGCCGGCAGTTTTAGCGACAGCAGACTGTTCAAAATTTTCAAACGAGATAGGCACTTTGATGCTGATCTTGCTGGTTTTAGTGATGCGCTGAAAGTCAGCATGCAAAAGGAGAGGTTTAGCTGGGTGGCGCTGTAAATCTTTGATGATTACTTTTTCTTCTTTTCCATCGACAAGTAAAGTGATGATAGAAGAGAAAAAGTTGTCATTGCTAGTCAGCTTGACAAAATCTTTATTAATTAAAGACAGTGAAAGAGGCTTCTTGTTCTTGGCGCCACCGTAAACTACGGCAGGTACAAGACCTTCATTCCGCAGGCGGCGGCTCGCACCTTTGCCCTGATCTTCACGAATAGTTGCGTCTATTGTAAAATTACTCATGTGTATTACCTATTTTTTCAGCATGACCGCGACCAGAAATGCTGTGGTTAGACTCAGTCTCAAAACAAGACTCAGTTGTTATTCTTTTAACCTTGCAGTTAAAAGAGATTATATCGTTGCGAACGTTAGTCTATCTTTGAGTTAACGGAACATCGCGCTGATAGATTCTTCATTGGATACTCTTCTCAAGGCTTCCGCCAGTAATGGCGCGACTGTCAATTGACGTATTTTCGGACAGGCCCTTGAGTCGGCAGAAAGTGGAATAGTATCGGTAATTATTAATTCATCTATTGATGAGTTTGATATATTGTTTACTGCAGCTCCGGATAATACAGGATGTGTTGCATAGGCATAGACTTTTGCCGCACCATTTTCCTTAAGTGCTTGGGCTGCTTTGCACAAAGTGCCGGCAGTATCCGTCATATCGTCGATTAAAATGCAAGTGCGATCTTCGATGTCACCAATGATGTTCATAACTTGTGATTCATTCGCGCGCTCACGACGCTTATCGATAATGGCTAGATCACAGTCTAGCTGTTTGGCAACGGCCCTAGCGCGGACCACACCGCCAACATCGGGAGATACAACAATCATTTTCTGGTATTTTTGTTCTAAGATATCATCTAAAAGTACAGGTGATCCATAGACGTTATCCACAGGAATACTGAAGAATCCTTGAATTTGGTCTGCGTGAAGGTCCATCGTCATCACCCGATCAACCCCGGCATTGGTAATCATGTCAGCAACGATGCGTGCGCTGATCGCCACTCTAGCAGAACGCGGTCGTCTGTCCTGACGAGCATATCCGAAGTAGGGAATAACCGCAGTGATGCGTATAGCTGATGCTCGGCGAAGCGCATCTACCATTACGATGAGTTCCATTAAGTTGTCATTAGTTGGCGCGCAAGTTGATTGAATAATGAAAACATCTTTACCGCGAACATTCTCTTGAATCTCAATGCTGACTTCCCCATCACTAAAGCGAGCGACATGTGCTTTGCCAATAGGAATATCTAAACGTTCTACTACCTTAAGGGCTAACTCGGGATTGGAGTTGCCGCTAAAAACCATCAATTGAGACATGGAGCATACCTATCGGGCGTCAAATTAAGCATTAGTCGTTTTCGCAGCATCCTCACATAAATTGAGCTAAGAGTGTCTATAGCCTGTCTAAATATATCGCTATAAAGCCCAGACAAATGTATTATGATGCATCCGAAAATCGCGGCGATATATTGCTACAAATGAAGGCAAAGGTCAAGGCTGGCGAGTTAATTATAGTTAAGATCTATAACTTAGCTAAGGCCACATCGGTGTCCCATTTGTAGATGATCAATAAGAAGCGTAAATCGTCACGCGCGATGATTATTTTTGCAGGCAACTGTTGGTTGCCGACTTTTTGGTACTTAGTAAACCTAATACTCCAGCCGTCTTGTTGAAGTAGGGCCAATCTGTCATCTTTAAGTGTTATTTTGCTTTCACTAAGTGGTGATGGAATGCCCAAAATCCAGTATTTTGCGTTCTCGACAGGGATCTGCCAGCCTAGGCGTTGTTGTAGCAAGCTACTGGTATTGGGCCCTTTTATAGGCGCTTCTTTAGGGATGTGCAATGTGGCAGATTTTGCATCGCCAGTCAACAGAGGTCCCGCATGACCAAACGCGCCGCGAAATTCAATTTTGTATCGATCGTCTTGTTGCTGCCAGAGCATGGTTGCTGACTGGGTTTCCTGTTTAACCTTTATAGCTACTTTTGCATTAGCTTTCCAGGTTTTTAACCCTTGTATCGCAGTAAAATGCTCTGACCAGCTCACAGCTGTAGTATTGTTTAAAGGTTCTACTGGTTGATTGGTGCTGCAGCCAGTCAAGATTAAAATAGTCCAAAACAGTCCAATTACTAATTTCATTTTGATATCTCTAGGGATTTTCTGGCTTTTTCTACAAATTTGTTACTTGGGTGGCTATCGCTGATTTGATTATAGAGTTGCCGCGCTCTCGCTAAATCATTGACACTCACTAAAGCGGCGATCAAATGAAACGCAACTTCTGGATCATTGTAAAGTAAATAGGCTTCAGATAAAAACTTTACCGCCTCGTCGTAGCGCTTTAATTTATAAAGAACCCAGCCCATTGAATCGATAGTGGCTGGGTCTTTAGGGGACAGTTGGAGCGCTTTCTCTATTAGAGTCAGCGCTTGTGAATAGCGAGACGTATGAACAGTTAATGTGTAGCCAAAGGCATTGAGAACGACGGGGTTGTCTGGGGTTAATTGAAGAATTTTCAGGAAGTCTCTCTCAGCAGCATCAAAGCTGAAAGGTTCTAAATACATTGCCCTTGCATAGAGCAGATCAGTATTTTCGGGATTCTCTCGGATGTTAGTATCCAATAAATTAAGTGCTTGTTTAACATATTCAAATTTATGCAGCCAGTCAGCATGCATTAGGACATAAGTGATTTTTTTTTCAGGCGCACTGCGTATAAATTGCTCGATAATGCGCTCTACTTTTGCTTTGTTTGACGCTGATTTATGTAAGCTTACTGCGCGGGTGTGAGCTTGCAGTATGTTGTTACCATGGATTACTTGTAAGTAATTCTCGATTGCTAGTTGAAATAAATTCCTGCGCTCAGCGATGACGCCCAAATAAAAATACGCCGAAGTGTTGTCGGGATGTTTCAAGAGGAGTGCTTGAAATATAGATTTACTCTTGCTCAGGTGGCTTGAATCTAGTGCAGTAAGCGCTAGATAGCTGTGAAAAGGTGTATCCTCAGGGCTAGATTCAATTAGTTTGTCGATGGCCGCAATGGCCTTATTATCTTGTTTTAACAAGAACAACAGTTGGATGTGCAGTGCATTGTACTGTCGATCGTCTGGTGTGTTAGCGAGCAATTTGTTTAGGGTTATAAGTGATTCAGGGTAACGTTTTAAGCGCCTTAGGCTATCTGCTTTTTGGAATAGCGCAGTCGGTGAATCCGCTGAGAGTTGCAGTGCTTTTTCATAATTTGAGATAGCGTCCTCGTGTTGCCTTGTGTGATCTTGTAGGATTCCCAAGGTAACTAAGTGCTCGACACTGGTATTGGGGCCTAGGGTGTTAGTTAATAAATCTATATAGGCGTATATAGCGCTGGTTTGCATTTTGCCTAATTGCCCAGTTAGCAATAATAAAACCTTGGTTTCACCTTGGGCCAAAGACGCTTTGAAGTATTCAATCGCATCAGTGAATTTGCCTTGAGAAAAAAATACGCTGGTTAATATCTGCTGCGGTTCAATGTCCTTAGGTGCTGCAGTTATCCACATAGTAAGCGCTTTAATTAGACTTGCTTGATCTTTTAAGTACTGAGCGATGTAAGCGGCACGTTTGGCGATGCCTGGATCACCTGTAAGCGCTGCTTGTTTTAGGTAAATGCTTAAACTGTATCGATAGTTATCTTGGTTGGCGGCCATTTCAGCGGACAGTAAATCGTATACTGTCTCGCCATTTAACTCTCCAGAGTCATGGTTCATCTTTGATTCAGCGTTATTTGAGGCTGCTTGTAAGTTTGCTGTGCAAGCGAATAAGCTTAGAATCGTAATGACGAGTAAAGTAGGTCGAATAGTTATCACGTAAAACGATGTCCTTACTGCTGTATAACGCAGAATTATAAATAATAGTGAACCTTTATAACCTTAGATGAGAAAAAAGGCCGTTCGGCAATCTTGGCTATAGTCTGATATGAAACCAATATCATCAATGCTCAGACAGACAGACTGTAAATGAGTTTCAAACTAGGTTTAATCATAAATCAAACGGGTTAGAATAAGACCCTAGACAATAATCTGAGTTTAGTCAAAACGATTTAGTTAATACTAAATAAAAATAAGATATTGGGAAATTATTTTCCAGAGTTGTTATCATACCGCGTTTTTTTGTGTTTAATCTTAGGTCTTTGTCCTTTATACAGTGATTTTATTAATATGGCCCTAATGGCGCTGGGTATCAATCATATAACAGCTTCTATTGATGTGCGTGAACGTTTGGCGATTTCGCCTGCCTTAATGGAAAATGCTCTGGTTGAAGCGCAGCAATTTGCTGGTCTAAGTGAAATCGCTATTCTATCGACTTGCAATCGCACCGAAATATATTGCTCCACAGATGATGTTGATGAATCCCAAGTGATGAATTGGCTCAGCCAATATAAACAGTTGTCAGCAAGTGAAATTGAAAAGTATAGTTACCGTTACAGTGATGATGCCGTTGTGCAACATATGATGCGAGTCGCTTGTGGTCTCGATTCACTAGTGTTGGGCGAACCTCAAATTTTGGGCCAATTGAAGTCAAGCTTCGCCGTGTCGCAAAAACTCAACTTAATGAAAGGAGAGCTTGGACAACTATTCCAGCAGACATTTTCAGTGGCAAAAAAAGTGCGAACAGATACTGCTATTGGCGAAAACCCGGTGTCTGTTGCCTTTGCTGCAGTGAGCTTAGCGCAGCATATCTTTTCCGATTTGGCAGACAGTCGGGCACTGCTTATTGGCGCAGGTGAAACCATTGAATTGGTCGCGCGACATTTAGTCAACGCGGGGGTGCAGCAAATTTGTGTTGCAAACCGTACTTTGGATAAAGCTCAACAATTGGCCGCGCAGTTTAAGGGAGACGCTATTTTGCTTGGTGATATACCAAACAGACTCCATCAAGCCGATATTGTGATCGCTTCGACAGCGTCTCAATTGCCTATCTTGGGCAAGGGCGCAGTTGAAAGTGCTCTACTCAAACGCAAGCATCAGCCCATGTTTATGATAGACATTGCAGTGCCTAGAGATATTGAAGTAGAAGTGAAAGAATTAGATGATGTCTATTTGTATACTGTTGATGATTTACACCAGGTAATTCAAGAGAATCAAAAAAATAGACAAGATGCGGCGCAAGAGGCAGAAAAAATAATTGTTGCTGGGGTAGAAAAGTATGTACATCAGCAGCGCTCTAGGAATGTTCTCAGCACTTTGACAGCGCTGCGCTCTAGAACGGAGTTGTTGCGCGATGATGAAGTGGCTATCGCCCTGAGGAACTTAATCAAAGGTGATGACGCCGAGCAAGTAATCACTGAAATGGCACGGCGCTTGACCAATAAGATGCTGCACCACCCCAGTATTCAGCTGAGAAAGGCGAGTGCACAAGGGCGCAATGAAATTACCACCTTAGTTGAAGAAATATTTCAATTAGACAATGATGATGACACTTAAAAAATTATTATCAATAATGTTATCTGCTGATTAATCTCAAATAATGGTCAGCAGTATGCGCTAGCGATTAGTTATTAGTAGGTTTGGGGAATTTGGATGAAAGAGTCCGTTAGATCAAAGTTAGAAAAACTGTCAGAGAGATATGAAGAGCTGGCGGTGTTAATGAGCTTACCCGAAATTATTTCGAATCAGGATGTGTTCCGTTCGCATTCAAAAGAATATGCTGAGATTGAGCCTATTGTTTTAGCGTTTGAGGAATTTGGCAGTGCAGAGGGAGATTTTGGCGAAGCAAAATTAATGGCTGAAGACGATGATCCCGATATGCGTGAGATGGCTGCGGATGAATACCGAAGTGCCAAACAGAAAATGGAAACATTAGAAGCGCAACTGCAAGTATTGCTGTTGCCAAAAGATCCTAATGATAGCCGCAACGTCTTTATCGAAGTGCGTGCCGGGACAGGAGGAGATGAGGCGGCTATATTCTCAGGCGATTTATTTAGAATGTACTCAAAATATGTCGATACTATGGGCTGGAAGATTGAAATTGTCAGCGCTAACGAAGGTGATCACGGCGGTTACAAGGAAATTATATCTAGAGTGGTCGGTACCGATGTGTTTTCTCACTTGAAGTACGAGTCGGGTGCGCACAGGGTGCAACGGGTGCCTGAAACTGAATCTCAAGGGCGTGTCCATACCTCTGCGTGCACTGTTGCGGTAATGCCAGAGATGGATGGTGTGGATGATGTGCAAATCAATAAAGCTGATTTGCGCGTAGACACTTATCGCGCTTCAGGTGCTGGTGGTCAGCATGTGAACAAGACGGATTCGGCTATTCGATTGACTCACCTGCCTACGGGCGTAGTGGTTGAGTGTCAAGAAGAGCGGTCACAGCATAAAAATAGAGCTAAGGCCATGTCTTTGCTCGCTTCTAGGTTGCAAGCCGCCGAAGAGGAAAAGCATGCAGCTGAACAGGCGGATACACGTAAAAGCTTAGTCGGCAGTGGGGATCGTTCCGAACGAATTCGAACTTACAACTTTCCACAGGGACGGGTGTCTGATCACCGTATTAATTTAACCTTGTACAAGTTAAATGAAGTTATGGAAGGTGAATTAGGTCAAGTCATAGGTCCGCTGCAAATAGAGCGTCAAACCGAATTGCTTGCAGACTTGGGCAGCTAAAGATTACTGCTTATGACTGAATACGATATTTCCCATGCCCTTAAGCAACATCAGCAACTGGTCGATAGTGACAGTGCCGTGCTCGATGTGCAGCTGATATTGGCCCATGTGTTACAAAAACCAACCAGTTATTTTTTTACTTGGCCGCAAAAAGTCTTAGACGAGGAGCAGCAAGTGCTGTTTGAAGACTTGTTGCAGCGGCGAGTGAAAGGTGAGCCGGTGGCGTATTTGTTAGGTTATCAAGATTTTTGGAGCTTGCGTTTAGAAGTCGCTAAAGAGACGTTGATCCCTCGGCCAGATACAGAGCTTTTGGTTGAGTTGGCGTTGGCGTTATTGCCCGACGGCGCATACAAAGCGTTGGATCTAGGTACTGGAACAGGTGCTATTGCGCTATCGTTAGCGACGGAGAGAAAAGACTGGCAGATAACGGCGACTGACTTTCTACCTGAAGTGGTTGCGCTCGCTGAAAGCAATCGTGATCGCCTGCAATTGAAAAATGTAGCAGTGCTAACTGGCAGTTGGTTTGAGCCCATTAGCGATAAGGCGTTTGACCTTATTTTGTCGAATCCGCCTTATATTGACCCCCAAGACACGCATTTGCAGCGCGCAGACCTGAAGTTTGAACCATTATCTGCCTTGGTTTCTGAAGGTTGGGGTCTAAGGGATATTGAGCTGATTATTGAGCAGGCCATCGATTTTCTTAAGCCTGGGGGCTGGTTGCTTCTTGAGCACGGCTATGATCAAGGGGATCGCGTGAAGCGGTTGATGAGTCAGCATAAATACACTGCCGTGCGCACAGAAAAAGACCTAGGGGATAATGATAGAGTTACGTTAGGCTGCTGGAAGAAATCTAGCAACCTCAGTGCGTAGATTTAAGCCTATAGGGATTAATCTATAGAGTGGACATTTAAAGTTCTAGACTTTAAATAAGTAAGTAAATAAAAAAAGGTGCGCTGATGTTATCTGATCGACAATTGTTAAAATATTCTCGTCAAGTGTTACTGCCCGATATTGATGTGCAAGGTCAAGAAAAATTATTAGCCGCAAAAGTGTTGGTGATTGGCTTGGGTGGTTTAGGTAGTCCAGTGGCGATGTATCTCGCCGCCGCAGGTGTCGGTGAGTTAGTGCTAGTTGACGATGATATTGTTGAGCTGTCAAATTTACAGCGGCAAATTATTCACGACGAATCGGCAATTGGTCTGCAAAAAGTAGCTTCAGCAGCACAGCGAATCGGTTTACTTAACGCTGATACTAAAGTGCAGTGCATCCCAACTCGGTTGTCAGAGTCTGTATTGTCTGAGTTGCTAAAGACTGTCAGTCTAGTGGTAGATTGCTCCGATAATTTCAGCACCCGTTTTATGATCAACAAAGCGTGTGTAATGCACAAAGTACCTTTAGTCAGTGGCGCGGCAATTCGTATGGAAGGGCAGCTGTTGACGATTGATCCTAGAGTCGAGCAGAGTCCTTGTTACCAGTGTTTATACCCCCAAGCCGACAATGAAAACCTCAGCTGTTCTGAGTCTGGTGTGCTAGCGCCTTTGGTTGGCGTGATTGGTTCTATGCAAGCGCTTGAGGCAATAAAAGTACTGGTGGGTATGTCTGATACTCTGGTTGGGCGCTTGCTAGTGTTTGATGGTAAAAGCATGCAATGGCAAACGCTTAAGTTAAAGCGTGATACGTTTTGCGCTGTCTGTGCAGGGCCTTAAATGTGAGGGGGAGCTGTGGTAGCTTAGGTCTTATAGTCTGAGAAGTTAACATAAAGGTCGGTGACCAAATCTTCCAGTGTTCTATCTTGCGCACTAATGACGCCTAATTTATTAAGTACTGATCCCACTGCATAACTACCTTGTGAAACCGCACCCAAGTGACATTGGGTCATATTGAATAGTAATATATTGTTTTTTTGCGCGCGCCGCAGCGCGTTGATTAAATCTATATTCTGGTCGGGAGGGTTGCCAGCACCATAACTCAGCATTATCACCGCTTTAGTGTTTTGGTTTGAAAATACACCTTCTATGCTCTCTTTGCTGATGCCAGGATAGAGCATCAACACGGCAACACTATTGGCTTGCATAAGCGAAAAATTAAACTGGCTATTGATAGCTTGGTCGTTGTGCTGGGTTTCTTTACAGAAATTCAGTTTAATGCCTGTCGTCGCAAGCGCAGGTCTGTTGGGGCTATCAAACGCAGCAAGTGCGCTAGTATGTACTTTTTTGGCGCTGTTCCCCGCTAGCAATCTACCCGAGAAACTTAAACAGACCTGTCTGACTTTTTTACTGCGAGCAAAGAGTGCGGCCTCTAAAATATTATTGGACGCATCACTGCGAGCTTCATGCATAGGGATTTGTGAGCCAGTAACAATCACGGGCTTAATGTTGCTGCCAAGCATGTGGTGCAACGCGGCGGCTGTGTATGCCATAGTATCGGTTCCGTGCAGTACAATAAAGCCAGCGTACTGTTGATAGTGTTTATCAATACATTGGCCGATGCTCAGCCAATCGTTGGGTTGAGCATTTGAACTGTCGATCAAATGATCAAACTCTAACACCTTAAATGGCTGCAGCTGTTGCAGTGCTTTTGTGCTTAAAGCGCTCTCTATTAGCGCTTGTATGCCAGCGCTAGGTTTGTAGCCCTCAGCGCTGTTTTGCATGCCAATAGTGCCGCCCGTATAAATAATTAGTAGAGCTAGTGGGCTAGTTTGCATGTGTATCCTGTCTATAGAGCACCGTTAGTCTTCATCTTCTTCAGGCAATGGCTCTAGTGCGAACAATCGAGATGATTTTATCTGGTTTTCAGAAATTCTTAAGGTTTCAATCTGATAGTGACTCACTTTTAAGCAGACATTTGCATCTGGGATGGCTTCAAGTGTTTCTGTGATCAGTCCGTTGAGGGTTTTTGGGCCATCTGTGGGTAGCTGCCAATTCAATGATTTATTGATATCTCGAATAAATGCAGATCCTTCAATAATGTAACTGTCGTCTTCCTGATGGTGAATCTCAGTGCTCTCTTCCCTTTGTGTGCTTGATAACTCGCCGACTATCTCCTCTAAGATATCATATAAAGTGGCGATGCCTTGAATATCACCGTATTCATCAACCACTAGGCCGAGGCGGTGATTCTCGTCTTGAAAATTAAACAGTTGTACTTGCAGTGGTGTGCTTTCAGGTATGAAGTAAGGTTCGCGAATGACTTGTACTAAAGTGGTTTTTGACAGTGTGTTTTGTTGTATGAGTTTAGTCAAATCTCGCAAGTGTAAAATACCGATGGTCTTGTTTATATCCGTATTGTAAACAGGTAATAAAGTATGTTCTGAAGTGGTGACAACCTCAATAATATGTTCAAAGTCTAAGTCTAAATCGATACCTAAAATTTCACTGCGTGGGATCATTATATCTTCCACGGTGACTTCATTTAGCGCCAGCACACCCAGTAGCATAGATTGCTTGCCTTTAGGTAAAGTGGAGCCGGACTCGTTAACAATCGTTCTGAGCTCTTCAGTGCTTAAATTTTGCGCGTCATTATGGATGCTGGATATGCCGACTAAGCGCAGCAAGCCATTAGTGATGTGATTGACCACGAAAACCAGCGGGTAGAGTATCTTCAGTAATGGTCCTAAAATGTGAGCTGCCGGAAAAGCTATTTTCTCGGGATGCAGAGCGGCGATTGTTTTTGGAGTGACTTCTGCGAAAATTAATATAACAATAGTCAGTGCAGCTGTTGATATGGCAATGCCAGCATCCCCCCATAATCTAAAGGCAATCAATGTCGCTATTGATGAAGCGAGAATATTTACAAAGTTATTGCCTATGAGGATCACGCCGATTAATCGATCTGGTCGCTCTAATAATTTTTGCGCTTTTCTGGCCGCGCGATGCTTATTTTTGGCTAAGTTATTTAAGCGATATCTGTTGAGTGACATCATGCTGGTTTCTGAGCTTGAAAAAAAAGCGGAGCAGACAATTAAGAAGCAGAGAATGCCTAGTAATAGGCCAATTGACACGTCTTGCAAAGTTGTAGATCCTGAGCAGTTAAGATAGGCGTATTGTCTGATTCACAGCGATCACTGTCAATATAAATAATCAAATATCCACAGTGCGGTATTTCAGGTTCTGGCGCACTGTTTTCTGGTGCTCAATAATAGGTCTTAAAGACCGATGCTTTGATGGTTAAATTAGTAAGAGTTTCAACGGGCCTGGATTGTGCAGGTTTTTGCAACTTAATTTTTAAGGTTACCAGTGTATTGTAATGCTAAGGACTGAGTGCTGATTAAACAAGCTAAGATTCTATCAGGTCGGGTTATTGAGGATGACTTCTAAGACCAGTTTTGAGCCGAAGAATCCCAGCATGAGCGAAACAAATCCACCGATAGTCCAACGTATAGCTTTGTGACCACGCCAGCCCCAAAATAGTCGTCCGAACAGCAATACCGCAAAGATTAGCCATGAGATTAACGATAATAACGTTTTGTGGGCGAGTTGTTGGTCTACTATGTTGTCGACGTAGATTGTCCCAGTAACCAGCGCGGCAGAAAGCAAAATAAAGCCTGTCCAGAGCATTTCAAAAAGGAGCCTCTCCATGGTTTGAAGAGGAGGCAGAGAATTGAGGAAACCGCTGGAGATGTTGCGTTTCAAGGCATTGTTTTGTTGGTGCAGTAGAATCGCTTGGAAAGTGGCTAGAGTAAAAATGCTATAGGAGAGAACAGAGAGTAATATATGGCTGATGACACCCGTTGCATAAGGTTTAGGATCTGGCTGAGAAAATAAGGCATCAAGTAGTAAAAGTAGTGTTGCCATCGGCAGTACGCCGATAAATAAAGTGTCGACCTTTTGACGACTACTGCTAATCATCAGTACTAGTGCCACAAGCCAGCTGACTAAAGAGCCGGTGCTAAGCAAGCTTAGATTTATACCACTGTCTAAATGTAGCGATTGCCGAAGTATCAAAGTGTGGCCAGCAATCGCGGCTATCGCTAAGGTTTTTGCGGTGCGCTTGTGGAATAGCATCGATGAGCTTGCTTGATTAATTAAATGCAGGTACTGAATGCCAGCGCTCAAGCTATATAACAATGCCGTGGTTAGTACAAAAAACATAAACATCATGCATCTCCTTGTTGGGCGCTAGTTTGCCACAAAAATAACAACGTTTATATATACGCGGCTGTGTTTTGTCGACTGTGACTTGAAAGTCTTTGGTGTTGATTGAAAAATGTTAAACTAGGACAAAAAAACAGCTGGCCTTATCTTGTAGGGTTTTTGGTTTGTAAAGATGATTGTTGAGCTGTTATTGATAGAAACCACATTTGCAGTGGGAGAACGGCGTAGATTTAAGTTACAATGATCCAAAATATTGAAATTTTCTTTACGAGCTTGGGCTTCCCTAGTGCTCCTAAAGTGTGAAAGGTTTAAGAGGCTAGCATGTTCGAAAATTTATCAGAACGCCTGACCGGTACCCTAAAAGCGGTTACAGGGCAGGCTAAATTAACAGAAGATAATATTAAAGGGACCTTGCGCGAAGTGCGTATGGCGTTGTTGGAGGCGGATGTAGCTCTGCCTGTGGTAAAAGATTTTATCAGCGGGGTGAAAGAGCGTGCCATAGGGCAGGAGGTCTCTGCCAGTTTGAAACCGGGTCAAGTTTTCGTTAAAATCGTTAACGAAGAATTAGTACGGATTATGGGTGAGGCGAATTCAAGCTTGAATTTAGCAGCTACGCCTCCTGCTGTTGTGCTCATGGCGGGTTTGCAAGGGGCCGGTAAAACCACAACGGTTGCAAAGCTGTCAAAGATTCTAAAAGAGCGGGAAAAGAAAAAGGTACTAGTCGTTTCTGCCGATGTTTATCGTCCAGCGGCCATCAAACAGCTTGAGACACTGGCGTCTGAAGTAGGGGTTGATTTTTTTCCCTCTGACATTGATCAAAAGCCCATCGCCATTGTAAACAGTGCTCTAGAGCATGCTAGGTTGCAGCATTTTGATGTGTTACTAGTCGATACCGCTGGTCGTTTAGGGGTTGATGATGACATGATGTCTGAAATCAAGCAGCTACACGCTGCAATCAATCCTGTCGAAACTTTGTTCGTTGTCGATGCGATGACCGGGCAAGATGCGGCGAATACAGCCAAAGCTTTCGGCGAAATATTACCTTTAACGGGTGTAGTGCTGACGAAAGCCGATGGTGATGCTCGTGGTGGTGCCGCTCTATCGGTAAGGCATATTACCGGTAAGCCGATTAAATTTATCGGTATGGGCGAGAAAATGGATGCACTAGAATCATTCCATCCCGATCGTCTTGCATCGCGTATTCTAGGCATGGGAGATGTGCTCTCTTTAATAGAAGACGCTGAGCGCAAGATAGATAAAAAGAAGGCGGACAAATTTGCCACGAAAATGGGTAAAGGTAAGCGTTTTACGTTGGAAGATTTTAAAGAGCAGATAGAGCAAATGGACAGCATGGGCGGCATGATGTCTATGGTGGATAAATTGCCTGGTATGGGGCAAATGGTGCAGGCTGCTCAAGCCGCTCAAGCTGAAAAAGGCATGGGTAAGTTAGTTGTGATTATTAATTCGATGACAATCAAAGAGCGTAAAAACCCAGACATTATTAGTGGTTCACGCAAAAAACGCATAGCGATGGGCTCTGGAACGCAGATTCAAGATATTAACCGCTTACTAAAGCAGCATAAACAAATGGCCAAGATGATGAAGAAAGTGTCTGGTAAAGGGGGGATGGCTAAAATGATGCGTGGTATGAAAGGGATGATGCCTCCGGGCATCGGCGGTGGTGGATTTCCCCCAATGCGCTAAAGGCATTGTGTGGATTAATCGCAGTTTAAAAGAAAAGAGCCAAAATGGCTCTTTTCTTTGTACGCTTAGCTACTACTTTTTTGAGTGCCTAGCTGTAGCTATGGAGTCGCTAGATACTGGCCCTAAAAGTGGTTTGGATTATTTTTCCCGGTGGCTTCACATTCGTTATCAACTAGCGTATAATTCTGCCTCGGATTTTTTTCTTCTTATGGGAAGGCAGCCGTGCTACCTGAAGTGTTGGCTCTTTAGAGTTTAAGCTTCTGGGTAGGAAAACTAACGTTGGGTAATATTAACGCCCACGCAATATATAAAGGATCACTATATGGTCACTATTCGTTTATCTCGTGGCGGCGCTAAAAAGCGTCCATTTTATCACATCTCAGTTGCTGACTCGCGTAATGCGCGTGATGGTCGCTTTATTGAGCGTCTAGGTTTCTTCAATCCTATCGCTAAAGGTCAAGAAGAAAGTCTGCGTATTAGCTTAGAACGTGTTGAATACTGGATGGGTAAAGGCGCTCAACCATCAGAGCGTGTTGCTCAGTTGATTAAAGACGCGAAAAAAGCAGCTTAATTGTCTGCCCTTAAAGGTTATCAATGAAAACTTATACAACTGAAGATTTGACTATAGTCGGTCAAATTACCTCGGTATACGGTGTGAAAGGCTGGGTGAAAATCTACTCTCACACACAGCCGATGGACGGTATCCTTAGTTATAAGCCTTGGATTATTAAGCGCAATGGCGAGTGGATAACAATAAAAGTTGAGGTTTCTCGAAAGCATGGTAAGGGCTTGGTCGCTAAATTGGAGAATGTAGATGATCGTGATGTTGCCAGTCTGTACTGCGGTTCGGATATAGCAATAGAACGCGCTTTATTACCTGAGCTTGAATCAGGTGATTACTACTGGAGCCAATTGGAGCAATTGACTGTTTATACTTTAGCTGACCAAGCGTTAGGTAAAGTAAGCCATCTGATCGAAACAGGATCGAATGATGTGTTAGTGGTGCACGGTGATAGTGATAGTATCGATAGCCGCGAGCGAATGATTCCATACCTGCCGGATCAAGTGGTAAAAGAGATTGATTTAGAAAAAGGTTTTATGCGGGTCGATTGGGACCCTGAGTTTTAGATTGTGTGGTTTGGTGTAGTATCACTGTTCCCTGAAATGTTTGAAGCTATAACCAGCTTTGGTGTGACAGGAAGAGCCGTAATGCGCGGAATAGTACAAGTCGATTGTTGGAATCCTAGAGATTTCACAGTGGACAAGCATCGTACTGTAGATGATCGCCCCTTTGGCGGTGGTCCAGGTATGTTGATGAAAGTGCAACCGTTGAGAGATGCAATACAGGCAGCGAAGCTGTCAGCACCCGCAAACGCTAAAGTCGTTTACCTTTCCCCTCAAGGGAGGAAGTTGGACCATGCTTTAGTTAAAGAGCTCAGATCATTAGAAAACTTGGTTTTAGTGGCTGGACGCTACGAAGGTGTAGATGAGCGTCTGATAGAGTCAGAGATTGATATAGAGATTTCCCTAGGGGACTTTGTATTAAGCGGCGGTGAATTAGCGGCTATGACATTGATTGATGCAGTGTCTAGATTAGTCCCTGGTGTGCTCGGGCATGTTGATTCAGCGGTAGAAGATTCCTTTGTAAAAGGGCTTCTAGATTGTCCGCATTTTACCCGACCAGAAGTTTTTGAAGATAGCAAAGTACCTGAAGTACTGCTCAGTGGGGATCATGCAAAAATCAAACGTTGGCGTTTGAAGCAACAGCTGGGAAGGACCTATGAAAGGCGTCCTGAGTTATTGCAAGCATTAGATTTAACTAAACTACAGCAGCAGTTATTAGAAGAATATATCTGTGAGACTGATAGGTCGCACAGTTAACATTAGGAGCTACGCATGAGCGGTAAGAATGCTATTATTCAGCAAATTGAAGCTGAACAAATGTCAAAAGAAATCCCTGCTTTTAACCCAGGGGATACAGTGGTTGTTAAAGTCCGCGTTCTCGAGGGAACTCGCAGCCGTCTACAGGCCTATGAAGGCGTTGTAATTGGAATACGTAATAGAGGTTTAAACTCTGCATTTACGGTGCGTAAGATTTCGCACGGTGTCGGTGTAGAACGTACATTCCAAACTTTCAGCAAAATTGTTGAAGAGATTGAAGTGAAACGACGCGGCGATGTTCGCCAGGCAAAACTCTATTACTTGCGTGAATTAAGTGGTAAGTCTGCGCGTATTAAAGAAAAATTAGGTTAATTTTGTGATTAACTGAAAAGACGACTTAGGTCGTCTTTTTTTTACCTAAAATTATGACGAATATAATATAAACACCAACTGAACTTAAAATACCGCTACACTGGATTAAAATACTGGGGAATATCAGCTCTCTACTCTATATTAAATGTAAGTGAATGCATTGAGATTTTGTCACTAAGTAGTCGGCGAAGTTAAGACAAGGCAAAAATAACCGAAAAACCGGAGTTCATACTAATAAATGAGGATTTTTAGCTCTTTAACACCGTATTATTGAGCGCAATAGTACAAAGCCTCATATTTATCTTATCTTGTTTAGAATGTGACGCTGACAGCGAATTTAATGTAAATAGGCGGGAAGAATGTTGAAAAAAACAGGGCTTTGGATAGTCATTATTTTAATATTGCCAGCGGCCATTGGCGGTAGCTATTTTTATTATAAAAGAAAAGCTAATCAAGTTATTTATGATTTTGTTCAGCAATTTTCCCCGGTGGCAAATATCCGATTTGAGGAGCTTAGTATAGATTTAGAAGGCAAAATTGAACTTAAAAGTGTGCAGGTTGCACCTGTCGGTTTTAAAGATGTCGTACTAATAGATAGAATCAATCTAAAAACCGCAGGGCCTCTGTCGCTCTTATCTGCAGGTTCTTGGTTTAGAGGTAGTTTACCAGAAGCTTTGAAATTAGATTTGACTGGCATTATTTTTAGTGTGGATTCAGATTTCGTGACCCGTAAAAAATCTTATAGTGCTGAAAACTATCAGGAGAAAACCCTCTGGGGCTTAGCTTGTGCTGAACAGAGCAATTTTATAACCTTAGCAGATTCACTAGGTCTTTCTAGATTACAAGTCGATGCGCAAATAAATATAACATCCGCGACGGCTAATAAAGGGTTAAGAGCAGGGTTGTCGGTAAGTGCTCCAGGTTTGTTTCGCGGTATGCTTGAATTTGAATTGAGCAGTAAAGTGGCGTTGGATCTCTATGAGCGGGTTGTGCTTAGGCAAACTAAACTAAGCAATGCAAAGCTGTATGTGGCGGACCTTGGGTTTAATTTAAAGCGTTTAAAATACTGCGCTAAAAGTGAAGCGATTCCAGAAAGTAATTATGCTGAATATTTTAAAGCTAATGTACAATTAAAAGGGATGGCTGGTAATAATATCGAATTGCCCGAATTAGAGAAAAGTGTCTTGGCCTTCTTCAAGCCAAAAGCCAATGTGATGTTTAAATTAATCCCAAAACAGCCTTTGTATTTACCCGAAGTGTTTTCCAGCCAGTTCGATCTAATAACCACTGAAGGATTGTCCCTAACAGTGCATAAACAAGCGGCCTCAACGCAATATCTTGCGTTGCTTAAGGGGTTTGTGGATGTTGACTTAGCGAGTGTAGAAATAAAAAAAGAGCAAGTTATGCTGGCTGATATTAAAGAGAGTGTAGTTAAAAAAACTCAATATTTAGCAGGGTATAGAAGTGTATCTCAAACTGAATTGGCTGCTTATGAGGGTCAAAACATTCGCTTAAAAACCTTATTAGGTAGAGAATTTCAGGGTGTTTTGTTGAAAGATGATGATGACAAAATTCTTATGCAGAGAAGGGTTGAACAAGGAGTGGTGACTTATCCCGTGTTAAAAGCCGATATAGATAGCATTAAAGTGTTTCGCTGATTGGTTTGTAGTGGCGGATAAAATCAAACTGTTTTTTTTCTGAAGCCTACACAGACCTATTAAATCTTTTATCGGTACTATATTTGGCAGATTTGTTACCAAAAGGGCTGATTTACAAGTAGTTCAAATACAGCAGTTGTAAAAAGAGTTGCATCTAAAACGTTAGATTTGCCGTAAAATACTTTTGATTAGTTTATCAAAATGGTTTTTGCAAATTGCAATAGCGGCTATTGCAACGTTAAGCCTGAACTTAACCTGCTCAAGACTATCAACTTTATAGATTAAGAAAGAATAGCCCGACATCTCGTTTACAGTGTTTGGCTAATTGAACATAACAATTTAAAGTAATAATTTGGGAAGAATATGTCGACTATAAAAAAAATCTGTTTAACTGTCCCACAGAGTATGAATTGGCTGATAGTTGCAATCGTTTCGATTAGCTTGTCAGTGAATCTTGCGGCCGACACTGTTGAGCAAACTATTGCTAACAAGCTAAAAACTATTAATGCCAGTGTTGAAATTGATAGTTTGCAACAATCGCCATGGCCGGGAATGTATGAAATTACTCTTAAAACCGGCGAGGTATTGTTTTCTGATGAAAACGCAGAATATTTAATGATTGGTCAAATGTATAATCTGAGCGCTGAAAATGGCTTTGTTAATTTGTCTGAGAAAAAAAATCAAGCGAAGGTGGCTAAAGAGTTGAATGCATACCCAGTCGATTTGCAAATAGTTTATGCTGCAAAAGGCCAACAGCAAGCCCAGATTACAGTGTTCACCGATATTAGTTGCTACTACTGTCAAAAACTGCACAAAGCAATTCCAGCGTTACAAAAAAAGGGCGTGACTGTGAAATATATGGCCTTTCCCAGAGCTGGTATTGGCTCCGATATAGCGCAAAAAATGGAGGCTGTTTGGTGTGCAAAAGATCCGGCAAAAGCTATGTCAATTGCCAAAGCTCAAGGTTCGGTTAGCAGTGCTAAGTGCGAAAACCCAGTGTCAGATCAGTTTCGTTTAGCGCATAAATTGGGGGTCAATGCCACTCCAACTATTTTTACCGAGAAAGGTCTGAAAATAGCCGGTTTTGCGTCAACAGAAAACCTACTAGTTGAGTTAGGTGTGATTCAATAGTTATCTTTAATATAGAGGCATTAGCCTCAGTAGAAGTAGTTGTTTTCTTTCGGGTTATAGTCTGGTTGACAGCGCAATAATGCTCTCAACATCGGTTTAAACAAAAGTGGTGACTGCTGACCTTGATTTTTAAGGTGAACGGGAGATGGTTTTATGGCGCAAAAAAAATATTCTTTATCCAATATTTCAGCAACTTCAGCGGTTATAGAGCAGTTGATTGTGTGTTCATTTGAAATGCATATTTATTTAGTTGAGCTCAGCATTGGCGGCGAAAAAGGACTCGTTTATGACGGTAATAGACCTAAACGTTTTAATGGTGCTGAGCATATTCGAGATGTTTTTGCGCCCTACAAGGTATTGAGGGCCGAAATGCGCCATGAGTCACCTTATGATGAAATGATAGGTAATCCTCAATCAGTGCAAAGCTTAAGCAGATTGCCATTTTCTATGGCTAGGCCCAGATCACTTGATTAAAAGGCTCCGTTAGCGATGCTGCGGATTTAGTAAAATCCTTCATTGCGGCATCTGTACCTTGTTATTTAACACATTAAAAGAGATGGTCAATTTCGCTTATGGGCAGCATTTGATTCTGCTTATATGATTTTTTATAAGGATTTAGATGAAATAGCAGGACCAATGCTCTTAGGCTCTACTCGGTTTATTGGGCTCGCTCGACTCTTAACAGATCGATGTAGCGGTAAGTTGGTAACCCAATTCTCGACTATTTTAGCTGCAATAGACGGTCTCTCTTATCATTTTCCTTCGATGGCAAAAAATGTCGAAAAGGCAAGCGTTATCGTCGAGTATTTTAGTTAACAAGATAGCATCGAGGTACTTCCTGCTAATCCAAGCGCTAATTTGTTTCATATAGTGATCGATCAGCCACCAGAACAACTTATGCCTAAAATCGCACAGGGCAGTAAAATAAATAATATTGCGCTACTTTCTTTGCCGCGCTCAAGGAAAATTCCTTTGTGTAGGCACAGTAGTCTCTTTAAAATTAGCATAGGTTAAAATGTATTAAGCTTAGACGATAGTGCTTGAAAAGAGGCTGTCGAAAACTTACCTAATTACATATAGAGGCCTTTGTACTAAGTACAGTGGGAGGGTGAGCATACTTAGAAATAAGAATTTCGAGTTTTTTCTAATGTCTTAGCCACTAAGTGCCTGCAGAGGTTTTTTAACATTTTATCCGCCTACGAACCTATTTTCGGCAATCGTTGCTTGAATATTAAGAAGCTCCTTGCGGCGGTCGGGTAATGTATCAGTACTCATTTCACCTAAAGCGACTGCCTAAAAAAAATTTTTAGCTGTAGATTGATTTCCAGTGAAAGGCTTGGCAGATAATTGCTAAATACTTTGATTAATTAATATGCTGGTAATAGTTTGTGTGACTTATCTTAGCTATACTAGCGCTCCGATATGGCTCATGATGAGCGATAGTTGAGTGTTTAAAATACTGTGAGGAATGAGTTTGAAACCGGTCAAAGTTGGAATATGTGGTTTAGGTACTGTAGGTAGCGGTACATTCAATGTGCTAACACGTAACGCACAAGAAATTAGCCGTCGTGTTGGATGTGAAATTATTATTGAGCAGGTAGGTGCCCGTCGCGATAATCCAAATTGCAATACCACCGGAACCAATATAACCCGCGATATTTTTGATGTTGCCGCCAACCCTGAAATAGATATTGTGATAGAGCTCATTGGCGGAAATGATGTCGCTTTAAAGCTAGTATTAATGGCCATAGAAAATGGTAAGCATGTTGTTACGGCTAACAAAGCCTTGATTGCGGTGCATGGCAACCAGATTTTCGCGGCGGCTAAAAAGCATAATGTGCTGGTTGCATTTGAATCGGCGGTCGCTGGTGGTATTCCGATCATAAAAGCGCTTCGTGAAGGTCTAGCCGCTAATAAAATTGCCAGCGTCGCAGGTATTATTAATGGAACGGGCAATTTTATTTTGTCTGAAATGCAACAAAAGAACCGTGACTTCGCCGATGTATTAGCCGAAGCACAAGCTCTGGGGTATGCAGAAGCAGATCCTACCTTTGATGTAGAAGGTATAGATGCCGCTCATAAATTAACTATCATGGCTTCTATTGCTTATGGTGTGCCTCTGCAATTTGAGAAAGCGTATACAGAAGGTATCAGTAAGATTACCGCTGACGATGTAAAGTTTGCCGCGCAGCTTGGCTATCGTATCAAACACTTGGGAATCACTCGCAGAACGAGTAAAGGTATTGAATTGCGCGTGCATCCAACCATGATTCCAGTCGCTACTTTATTGGCAAATGTCAATGGAGTAATGAATGCGGTATTAGTTGATGCAGATGCCGTGGGACAGACCCTTCACTATGGTGCGGGTGCCGGTGATGAGGCGACTGGCTCTGCAGTGATTGCAGATATCGTCGACATTGCCCGCAATATACTAAGTGACAGCTGTGCATCGGTGCCCAGTTTAGGCTTTCAGAATGATCAGCTTTTAGCAACGCCGATATTAGCCATGGAAGAGACTCAAACCGGTTATTATCTGCGTTTAAAAGCGGCAGAGAAACCCGGCGTTTTAGCCGAAGTGACTAAAATATTGGGCGACTATGATATTAATATTGAAGCCATCATTCAAAAGGAGACAGATCAAGATTCTGTGCCGGTTATTTTATTAACCCAAAAAGTGGTCGAGAAAAAAATTAATCAGGCGATAGAGGCCATTGAAGGGCTGAGCAGTATTTTAGGCACTGTTACACGTATCCGCGTTGAGCATCTGTAAAGGTAGAGAAAAATGAAATATATATCTACTCGTGGCAAAGCTGCCGAGTTGAACTTCGAAGAAGTATTGTTAGCTGGACTAGCCACAGATGGTGGCTTGTATGTACCTAAAACATTGCCTAAATACACGAAAGATGAAATTGCAGCTTGGGCGGGTTTAAGTTATTCAGAGCTCGCTTTTAAACTGATCTCACCTTTTGTCGCAGGCTGTATTAGTGATATAAAGCTGCAAAAAATGATAGACGACACTTATAATGGCTTTGATCACAGTGCCGTCGCACCGCTTAAAGAATTGGCGACTAATGAATGGGTATTAGAGCTGTTTCATGGTCCTACCTTGGCATTTAAGGATTTTGCGTTACAGTTACTAGGGCGTCTAATGGATCACGTGCTGACAAAGCGTGGTGAAAAATTAACCATCTTAGGGGCTACTTCTGGAGATACTGGTTCAGCGGCGATTGAAGGTTGCCGTCACAGCGAGCACATTGATATGTTTATTATGCACCCGCACGATAAAGTATCAGATGTGCAGCGTCGACAAATGACCTGCATCATTGAAGATAACGTACACAATATAGCAATATCTGGAAATTTTGATGACTGTCAAGAAATGGTCAAAACCAGTTTCGCAAATCAAGAATTTCTCAATGGGCGCAGATTAGGTGCGGTTAATTCGATTAACTGGGCGCGTATTATGTCACAAATTGTCTATTACTTTAGTGCGTCTTTAGCGCTCGGTGGGCCGCATAGAGAAGTTTCATTTTCAGTACCTACAGGTAATTTTGGGGATGTTTTTGCCGGCTATTTGGCCAAGCAAATGGGCTTGCCGATAAAGCAGCTGGTCGTCGCAACTAACAGTAATGATATATTGCATAGGGCAATTTCTAATAATGATATTTCTAAAAGTGCTTTAAAGCATACCCTATCACCTTCCATGGACATCATGGTGTCATCAAATTTCGAACGGTTACTGTTTGATCTTTACGATCAAGATGGCGCTACAATTGATGAGTTACAACATCGCTTTAAAACCGAATCAGTGTCTCTTGCCCCTAAACAGGCGGCTAAACTTAAAGCGATTTTTGATAGCGCAACTGTAAGCGACGAGCAAACTTGTGAGACCATAAAGCAAGTTCACGCTGACACTGGTTATCTATTAGATCCACATACCGCTATTGGTCTGCAGGCGGGCAGAGAACTCAATGCTGATAGGTCTGTACCTATGATAACCTTGGCTACTGCTCATCCGGTTAAGTTCCCAGAGGCAATAGCACAAGCGGGATTAGAATCGCCTAAGTTACCAGCGCACTTGTTCGATTTGTTCGAGCGTGAAGAATCATTTACAGTGCTAGCAAACGATTTAACCAGCGTGCAAGCCTTTATGTTAGATAAACTTGCTAAACAGGTATGAGCTTTTTTTGTCTGCGCTCTCAACAGACTGCCTAGAAAAGGCAGCCGTGTAGCAATTCAATCTATATATCATAGTTGTGTGTTTCAAAACCGCGTAAAAATGTTCTGCCAAAGCGTATGCTTTAAAGTAAAAAGGCTCGCTAATTGAATTTTTACCAATGAATGATTTATAGCCTATGGATTTTTTTTACATCGCCTCTAAAGTGTTCTGGTTTGTGGCTAGCCCCGATCATTTCTTAATACTGATGGTGCTGTTTTCAGCGATCTTGATCGGCCTAAAGTCTAAATGGGGAATGCGCTTGTTGAGCGCTAGCTTGGTTTTTTTTATCACTATTACGCTTTTTCCCGTGGCAGATGTTCTATTCAGGCCATTAGAAAAACGCTTTCCAATGGCAGATACCTTACCAGATAATATTCAAGGGATTATCGTCTTGGGTGGGGCGGAGAGAGGTGAATTAGGCTTGCAATGGCAGAGGGCACAGTTTAACCAAGCGGCAGAGCGAATGATGGCAATTCCGGCATTGGCTAAAGCTTACCCAAACGCCGAAATAGTCTTTAGCGGAGGCAGTGGTAGTTTGTTGTATCCAAAAGCGGTGGCAAACAGTGCAATGCAGCAGTGGTTTTCTGAGCAGGGAGTCGCGGGGCGAATTCAATGGGAAAAAAGCTCACGCAATACGTTTGAAAATGCTACTTTAACGGAAGCGCTGCTCTCAGGAGTACCAAAGGGTCGCTGGTTACTCGTTACGTCTGCTTTTCACATGCCCAGATCCATCGGGGTTTTCAGAATGCGCGGCTGGAAGGTCGTGGCCTACCCTGTGGATTACTATTCAAAAACAGCCGATGGCATGCGCTTAGAGCCCAAATATTGGATGCATATTAGAGATTTAGGGATATCGGTAAAAGAGTGGATAGGTTTAGTGGTTTATTATTACAGTGGCAAAACGGATGCGCTCTTCCCTGAACCATCGCCAGCAACGCATTTAGTAGAGATCAATTCTGTCAGTGTAAAACCTCGAAAAGCACCCACAGGACGTTAATAATTTTAGTGACAGGCGGATACAGTGAATCCAGTAGAAATCTCACAGCGAGAAAATATTGACTATAGTGCAGAAATATTCTCTCAAGTACCAAAGCCACTGGCTAAGGTCTATGCGGCAAGAGGTGTTACAAATCAGCGACAATTAGGCCGTTCACTAAGCGATTTGTTGCCAGATAGCGAGTTAAAAGATATTGAAGTGGCAACAGAGCGTGTCGCTAGGGCAATTATTAATGCTGAAAAAATTATTATTGTCGGTGACTTTGACTGCGACGGTGCAACCAGTACCGCTGTATTGTTATTAGGTTTAAGAATGATGGGGGCTAGTGGCGCCGATTACCTAGTGCCTAATAGGTTTGAATATGGCTATGGATTGTCGCCTGAGATAGTCGAAGTCGCTGCACAAGATAATCCGCAACTTATTATTACTGTGGATAATGGCGTATCTAGTATTGAAGGGGTTCAAAAAGCTAAGTCATTAGGCATTGATGTGGTGGTGACTGATCATCATTTGGCCGGTGACGAATTGCCTGCAGCTGTGGCTATTGTAAACCCCAATCGAGAAGACTGTCATTTTGCAGCAAAATCTACCTGTGGTGTCGGGGTCGTGTTTTATTTATTAATTGCCTTGCGACGATATTTGAAAAATAAGCATTGGTTTACCGAGCAGCATATAAACAGCCCGAATTTAGCCTCTCTGTTAGATTTAGTGGCGCTGGGAACCGTAGCGGATGTCGTCCCTTTAGAGAAAAATAATCGTACATTAGTCTATCAGGGAATACAGAGGATAAAAGCCGGTCGCGTCAGGCCAGGTTTGAAAGCCATCTTGGAAGTTGCTAACCGCAATGTGGCGAGTTTAGTCGCCAGTGATTTGGGTTTTGCAGTTGCACCGAGATTAAATGCTGCTGGGCGTTTAGATGATATGTCAATTGGGATTGAGTGCTTATTGTGCGAGGATCACGATCAGGCAAAAGAGTATGCGTTAGCCTTAGATAGGTTAAACCTCGAGCGAAGAAATATAGAGCAGCAGATGCAGTCGCAGGCGCTACAATTTCTTGACGAAGTTGAAATAGACAAACCACAAAAGGCCGATCAACTGGCTATCGGCTTATGTATTTATGATACAAGGTGGCATCAAGGGGTGATTGGCATTTTGGCCTCGCGTATTAAAGATAAACTGCACCGGCCAGTTATTGCCTTTGCACCGGGCGATCAAGGAGAAATAAAAGGTTCGGCTCGCTCTATTAAAGGTTATCATTTAAGAGACGCGCTGGCGTTAATCGACGCCAGAAACCCAGGTCTGATTAAAAAGTTTGGTGGTCATGCAATGGCGGCTGGACTGACCATAAATGTAAAAGATTTTGAACGTTTTCAGCAGGCGTTTAATAAGGTTGTCTCTGAGACGTTGAGTAAAGACGATTTGACCTATAGGTTGTTGACAGATGGGGCATTAGAAGCCTCTGATATGACGCTATCCCTGGCGACAATATTCAAGGAAGCCGGCCCTTGGGGACATCACTTTAGCGAGCCCTTATTTGCTAATGAATTCAAAATCATTCAACAGCGGTTGGTTGCCAAAAAACACCTAAAACTAGTCTTGATGGAACCTAGTTCAGGGTTGGCGCTGGATGCTATCTATTTTAATATAGATGAAAATATTTGGCCAAATGAGACATTAGAGAAAGTTCTGGTGGTCTATAAATTAGATGTGAATGAATTTCGTGGTAAGCGTAGTGTACAATTGTTGATTGAGCATATTAAACTCAATAATGATTAAGACAGGGTGTAATTAGAGGAGAGGGAATAGCAATGAATGATTTTACTTTAGAAGAGTTAGCGGCATTGGTTGATGTGTTTACAAGGGCATCGATTCGGGCAGATGAGACTGTTTCAACCCAGTTGCAACAGCGTCTACAAATAGCATTAGCGGAACGCCAAGAGCTGGAAGATTTGGATTTTGACGACTGCCTAAGCTGTAAATTATAGAGCGCCTAAATAATGAAAAATGACACTAAACCCACTCAAAGTCGGCCATGGCAGCCGCAGTTTTCAGTTGGGGATGTTAACATAACCGGTGATAAATTATTGGCTGCCAGCTTTTATCAGTTTAGGGAAATAACCTTAGAACATAGCCGATTTAATGGCGGCTTAGTTAAAGTAAAAAGGGATTTGTTTTGCAGACCGAATGCGGTTGCTGTATTGCTCCACGATGTTAAGCGAGATGTGGTGGTGATGATCGAGCAATTTCGCATTGGTGCATTAGATCATCCGCGAAGTCCTTGGCTGCTAGAAATCGTTGCCGGCATTGTCGACGAAGGAGAGAACATTGAAGCTGTTGCAATGCGCGAATCTATTGAAGAAACGGGTCTTGAGTTGTTGTCTCTGGAGCATATTTACCAGTACTCCCCAAGTCCAGGTGGAGCAAAGGAAGTGATAGATCTTTTTTACGCTCAGGTAGATTCGACCAATGCCGAAGGGGTACATGGATTGGAGTCGGAAGGAGAAGATATAAAAGTGCATGTGATCCCCACTAAACAGGCTTTTAACTTATTAAAGACAGGTGTCATTGATAATTCGCCCGCCATAATTGCACTTCAGTGGCTACAATTAAATCAGTAGGCTAATGTTGAACGCATAGAGGATGAATAAGCCGTTTTATGAAAACCAAGTATATCCCAGACTTAACCAAACAATTGGCGCTTTGTGAAGCTAACTATGCAAGGTTAATTAAACTGCTTCCGGATATTGATGAATGTGAACAGCGAGATTTTATTGTCGATATGGCCGCTCATCAGTTTCTCGTCAGTATTTGTGTTCAAGAGCGTTTTAAATATACTAGTACTCTATCGATCAGTCAGCATCCAGTGGTGTTAGCGAGTGAGACGAGTCGCCTTGACAGTAATATTCAACATTTGATTTCGCCAGTTTTGCAGATTCGCTTATATCACGATGCCAGAATGGCAGAAGTGGTAAGTTCATCCCATGGCGCCTCTTTCAAAGGCAAGTATGCCTACCCTAATAAAGCGATGTATCAAGTGGATGAAAAGATCCAACTCAATGATTACTTAGCGCAGTGGTTGAGTTACTGTTTAGCACGTGGTTACCAATCTAAACAAATTTTCTGTGAAAAAATACCCGAACATGAATAATGTGATTAGCTTTTAAAAGTTTCTATCCCGATCAGCGCTTAGATCAAGTTATTACCCATCTGCGCAATCAGCCTAGTTCGATTAACCAATACCATCATTTATTGATCACTGGTGATCCTGCTTATTTTGGCGCACACAGTGTATACCAGCTAATTTTAGATAAAACCCATGACCTAGCCGGCCAGGGCCACTAGGTGCCAGGCAATCATGATGGGGTTGTGCTAATGCAACAATTCTCGCAGATGCAGGCTAAAGTCATTATTGATGTTAAATAGGCAATGGTTTTATTAGACAGCACATCAGCGCCCGATAGTGCGGGCAGTGGATCGCTTTCAATTACAGAGTTGAGTGTTTTCGCAAAAGTGAATGAACATGTCTGTTAAACATGTGTTATTGGTAATGCATTACCTGCCTGTCAATGTCGGTAGTCAATGGCCAGACAGCATAAAACTCCGCAACGCCGAACAGTTTTGGCACATCATGAGAACCCTGAAAAAAGCTAGAGTAATCATATGCGGACATCTGTATCTAGGGCAGTATTTAGTGGTTTGTGGTGTAGAACTGTTTTGCACTGAGGCCTCAGACCCGCAATTAAAAAAAGCCCAAGATCCCGTGACACTAGAAGATAATCCAGCTTTGATCCCATCCGCTTAGCGGGTTTTACAGTTACATGAAAATGGCCGTATCGAAAGCTTTGTTGAGTATGTCAGCTAGCTAGTGCCTATCCAGAAAGGTGCAACATGTTGTAAATTATTAATTAATTCTAGAAATAGTTAGAAACCCCTTGGGATTTTGTTACGTTTAAGGTGCGAACAATAAACAACATAACCCAAGGATCTAACAACATGAGATTAACCCGCGTTACTCAAGCTAGTTTATTCGATAACGCCACAAAACACGAATTCGGCGTTCGATTAAAAGCACTATCGGCTATATTAGATCGACATCCTGAATTTCTGTGAGTTATTGGCAAAGACTTGATCGATAACACTTTACAAAAAACCGGACGAACAGGATTAAGTGTCGATAGTGTTTTTCGCTGCTTAATTTTAAAGCAGCTATTACAGGTAAGCTTTGAGCTGCTGGCCTT
>JAWUWK010000045.1:0-19380 GCA_034111875.1 Gammaproteobacteria bacterium | reverse complement strand
TTTCTCGCTAGTAGGTAGTGGCTACTAGCTTAGAGATTTTTCGATGACTTAAAAGACTGTCTAAAATGACCGCTTACGTTCATGCTACTGAAAAGGTAAAAAATTATATCTTTAGATATTACAATTCGGTGAGACCGCATTCTCATAATTTAAGTCTATCACCGAATGCAAAGTAAGAATTTTATTGGGGAACCTCATATAGGTTGACAAAAAAAGGTTTAATCAGCTGTTAACTATATAAGTGATTATTTCACTCACTTTAGTTGCTGTAAACTACACATCTGTAATCGTCCCTTGATTCAGAAAAAGCCCTTTTTAGCATCAGTAATCGGGGCTTAACTATTTTTTAGGTTAACTTCAGATCCAGGTTATAAAAAAAGATCTGCATGCATCACCTTACTCCAAGCTGCAGCAAAATCTTTTGCAAATTTTTCTTTGGCGTCATCAGCCGCATAAACCTCAGACAGTGCACGCAGTTGCGAATTTGAACCAAATATGAGATCGACTCGACTGGCATTCCACTTCAAGTTTCCGGATTCGCGATCAAATCCACTGAACGTCGCCGCATTATCTTTGGATGGGGTCCATTCAATGTTCATATCAGTCACATTAACAAAAAAATCATTGGTTAATGTTGCTTCATTGTCAGTGAAAACACCTTCTTTTAATGTGTTATGGTTAGCATTTAATACACGTAACCCCCCGACTAAAACTGTCATTTGAGGTGCGCTAAGTGTTAACAACTGGGCCCTGTCGATTAATAATTCTTCTGTTGAGAAACTATAATCTGTTTTACTGAAATTTCGAAAGCCATCTGCAAAGGGCTCAAGCACGGCAAAAGATTCGGTATCGGTATGCTCGTCACTTGCATCGACGCGACCCGGCGTAAAGGCAGTATCAACAACAAAGCCTGCCTTTAGAGCGGCCTTTTCAACCGCGGCACTTCCCCCAAGGACAATCAAATCAGCGAGAGAAACAGCTTTACTAGATTGACTATCATTGAACTCTATTCGTATCGCTTCTAGAACTGCCAGAACTTTTTGTAACTGCTCTGGCTTATTTACCTGCCAGTCTTTTTGTGGTGACAAGCGAATGCGCGCACCGTTGGTACCACCGCGAAAATCAGAACCTCTAAAGATCGATGCCGAAGACCATGCTGTGTATACGAGTTCAGCGACACTTAAATCAGAGGCCAATATCATTCGCTTCAATTTAGAGATATCCGCTGTATCAACTAATTCATAATCGCGAGCAGGTAAAGGATCTTGCCAAAGCAGGTTTTCACTTGGCACATCGCTACCTAAATAGCGACTTTTTGGCCCCATATCACGGTGGGTAAGTTTGAACCAAGCTCTCGCGAATGCTTCTGCAAACTCTTCAGGATATTTATGGAAGTGTTCAGAAATCTTCCTGTATTGTGGATCCATCTTCATTGACATGTCAGCCGTAGTCATCATTAGTCCGACTCTTTTAGACTGATCTTCAGCATCCGGCGCCCTATCATCATTCGACAAATCTTTCGCTGCCCATTGGTGTGCTCCTGCAGGGCTTTTAATCAGTTCCCAATCGTAGCCGAGTAATACATCGAAATATCCTGTATCCCACTGAATCGGATTGGCAGTCCAAGCCCCTTCAATACCGCTGGTAATTGTATCGCTGCCTCTGCCCGTTCCATGACTGTTTTTCCAACCAAAGCCCATTGCTTCTATTGGCGCCGCTTCAGGTTCTGAACCTACTAATGCGGCATCTCCTGCGCCATGTGACTTACCGAAGGTATGACCTCCAGCGGTCAGTGCAACAGTTTCATAATCATCCATACCCATACGCGAAAACGTTTCACGTACGTCGCGTCCTGATGCTATAGGATCTGGTTCGCCATCAGGCCCTTCGGGATTAACATAAATTAGCCCCATTTGTACTGCTGCCAGTGGGTTCTCTAAACCCAGCTCAGTTTGGTAACGAGAATTATCTAACCATTTTTTTTCTTTTCCCCAATAGATATCTTCTTCTGATGAATAGATATCTTCACGTCCGCCGCCAAAACCGAAAGTTTTAAGTCCCATAGAGTCTAAAGCAACATTACCCGCCAAAATAAATAAATCAGCCCATGACAAGCTACTGCCGTATTCTTTCTTTATAGGCCATAGTAGACGGCGTGCTTTATCTAGATTCCCGTTATCCGGCCAGCTATTTAATGGGGCAAATCGTTGATTCCCATTGTTTGCACCACCGCGTCCATCTCCGGTTCGATAAGTTCCTGCTGCGTGCCAAGCCATGCGAATCATAAATGGACCATAATGGCCATAATCTGCTGGCCACCAATCTTGTGAATCTGTCATTACGTCTGCTATTGATTTTTTTACTTCAATCAAATCAAGTTCATTGAATGCATTAGCGTAATTGAAATCCCCATCCATAGGGCTTGAGCATTTGTCATGTTGATGCAGAATGTTTAAATTTAGCTGATTAGGCCACCACTCTAAATTTTTAGTACCACTATTACCTATGCGAGTATTTGCGCCATGCATTATCGGACATTTGCCTGCTTTATTGTTCATATATATCTCCAAGGGTTGAAATAAAGTTGAAAGTCGCCTGTTCATTAGCCTCGATTATTCTGGGCGCTCTAGGTAATCTAATAGCGATGCAGAAGTCTGATTTTATTAAAAATTTTATCGCTAAGCGGTGTACATTAAATGCCTACAAAAAAAATAATATCTACAGATGGGTACTCGCTCCTGCTATTCTCAATATTTAATACCGTGTTCTAAAACAGTATTTCGAGTTTGGGATCAGAATTGAGTCAATTTTTTATCAAATTTCGCAGTTATCTATCACTGATAACAGCATTTTATTACTCCTTTAATCTTCGGCTATTAGCTAAATTTATCTACATCTGATTTATTTGTGCTAAAAAGTGTAGATAAAATCTTGTAAAAAATTTCCAAACCAATCTCATTAAGATAATATTTACTAGTAGTTCTGTAAAATTGAATATATGGATGATACTGTTCTATTAAATAGAACGTAGGAGTATAGCGATGGTTTCTATCAAGCAACTGAGTTACGCCTTAGCCGTTGAGAAAACATTACATTTCAAAAAAGCCGCTGAACTCTGTTGTATTAGCCAGTCAGCGCTTAGTAATGCAGTGAGTGAATTAGAGCACCAATTAGGTTTAAAAATTTTTGAAAGGAATAATAAAAAAGTGTTAGTTACCTCTATTGGTCGGGAGGTATTACTACGGGCAAAAAAAATACTAATGGAAACCAAGGATTTACAACATCTTTGCGATAACAAAAAAGCGCCATTGAGTTTCCCTCTGACTATTGGAATGATTCCAACCATTGCACCTTATTTATTACCGCAGTTTTTCATAGGTCTAAAGAATGAGTTCCCACAAACTCAAATTAATATTGTGGAAGAGCGATCAGCTGTTTTAATTGAAATGGTTCGAGACGGTCAAATTGATACCGCCTTAATCGCTCTTCCCTATGACTGTAATGGTTTACTCACTTTGGAATTTTGGCAAGAAGATTTTTATTGGATCAGTTTGTGTAGTAAAGAATATTCAGAGAAAAAAGAAATTACCAGTGAAGAAATAAACCCTGACAAATTGATGTTACTCAAAGAAGGTCACTGTCTCAAAGATCACATTCTTGATGTTTGCAAACTCACTAATCAAATTCAGGATACCAAGTTCGGTACGAATAATCTTAATACCTTAGTGCAATTGGTTTTGGCCGGACAGGGAAGCACCTTAATTCCTGCTATGTCTCAGCAACAACTGCTAAATGACTGTAACAAATTGTCGGCGATACACCTTAATGAACCTAGTCCACACAGACGTATCGCCTTTATTTTTCGTCCCAATTACAATCGACTATCCTGTCTTGATGCACTTTCAGTGATCTGTAAAAAAGCCTTCAGCAAGTAACCAATTAATCTTGTATTTTCTCTTTGGGATCAAAAATACTAAATAAATCGCAGTTATATAGCCGTATTCTGAGAAAGGTAAATTATCCAGTAGTTAATCGCTTCGGCATACTTTTCACAAGGAAGCACCCTCGGCATATTCCCACACTATTCCACACCAAGGCGTTTTCAACAGATTCGTAGTGTACCTAATTGCCTAATAAAGTAAGTCGTTTATAGCTATATGCTTTAGTTTCCTTGGAAAAAGCCCTTATAAAATTTATACTGGCTTATTCTTATACTTGAGTTTTAATAGATGCAATTACTGCCTATAGACAAAGTTCTTTACAGCAAGAACCTTAAAACGACTTTTTTCGCGATCTGTGCTTATTTGTTAATCACTGGGGTCGGTCTATCAAGCCTGTTAATTTATTTTTTTGGCGCGATAAACGGCGATAATTTTTGGCTCAATATTACCGGTGTGGTTATTGCTGCGCTGAGCATCGGGCTGATTTACAAAAAGTTCAAGCCCCATCCTTATCTTAAAGATATTGTTTATGTAAGGGCAATAAAAAGCCAGCTTAACTATATTTATCGAAAGCAAAGAAAATTATTATTAGCCGCACAAGAAGGTGATGCTATTGCTATGTCTATCTTAGATTTTAGTTATAGAGCTTCAAAGTATGTGTATGAACTGGATGACAATACCTTAACTATAGAAGAGATATTGATCGCGCAGAAGCAATTACAAGCGTGGGCTGATAAACATCAGATAACCGACTACAGTGCATATGATGAGCTGTTGTTAAACAACTATTAGACTAATTTTCACATACTATGAGCATTTTATGTCATATAATCGCCTATGCAGGATAAACCCATGGTTTTCAACACTAAGTATGAATTTATGATCAGTGTCGAGTATAAAGTACTCGGCGTCGCTGTGTTATTATTTTTGACTGGCTGTGCAGGCAAGCCCGGCATTTCAGATGCCGTTAGCTGGGATAGATTAAAAGGTTGGCAACAAGATGATCACCGCCAATTAGTGGCTCCTCTGCTTACTCAATGTCCTAAACTAGTCAAAAAAAATCTGCAATGGATAAACATTTGTAAGCGGGCGAAAGTTTTAACAAGTTCTGATTCAGAGGCAATAAAAAAATTTTTCCATGAACATTTTCAACCCCATACTATCAATGGTCTAAAAGGCAGCAAAACAGGCTTAATTACGGGATATTATGAGCCCCTGCTGCAAGGTAGCTGGGTAAAAACAGCGCGTTTTAATTATCCCCTTTACAAAAAACCTGAATCGCTGTTAAAAGTAGCCCCGTCAGATAATTTATTAAAAGTTAAAGGCAACAGAGCGAGAGGACATTGGGTTCAAGGTAAACTGGCTCCTTTCTATTCAAGAGCAGAAATAGATGGTCCCCAACAGCCCCTCGCTGGCAACGAGCTTTTGTGGGTAGACAGCAGTGATGATGCTTTCTTTTTACACATCCAAGGTTCTGGCCTAGTAAAGCTGCCCGACGGATCTATTGTAGGGGTGGGCTATGCAGATCAAAACGGTCACCGCTATAGGGCAATAGGTAGAGATTTGGTCGCCATACAAGCGATTTCCAAAGCCGATATTTCTTTACAAACCATTAAGCGTTGGCTATCTCAATATCCGCAACAAGCCCAAGCCATAAAGAATAAAAACCCTAGTTACATATTTTTTACGCTGCGCACTGAAATTGAACATGGGCCTAGAGGCTCTTTGAATGTTCCCTTAACCGCTGAGCGATCAGTCGCCGTTGATAGAAGCATTATCCCATTAGGTAGCCCGATCTGGTTGAGTACCAATTTACCCGACACCAAAACTCCCTATCAGCGGCTTATGTTTGCCCAAGATACCGGCGGTGCAATCAATGGTCCTATTCGAGCCGATGTGTTTTTTGGACGCGGTGAGCGAGCAAAATTACTGGCCGGTACCATGAAACAACATGGATCGATTTATGTTTTGTTACCCAAATAATTAAAATCAACATAATCGATTTGAGGCTCTATATTTAAGCGATGGGTTACTAACCTCAACGTCAAATTTTCCATTTTAGAGTGATAGCTCATAGCACGGATGCTATCATTTACTGTGACTATCAGGATCAGCTTTTTTTGAGGGACATCAAACAGAGGCTTAAATTAGCCTTTTCCAGATAGATTTAAAGGCTGTTGGCTCTTTAACTCAAGTAATCTGGTAATCCTTGATAGGGAACTACGATAACCCAGATCCAGAGGTTATCATTACAAGATAATATTTTTGCCTCTATGTCAGGATCGATAAACTTGTTGTCGAAACAGCGACTACAGGTACCGTTAGCGCTGCCTATAAAACAATACTTTTAAAAATTTGACATGACTTTTACGCTCACTATTTAATGCGACCTAAAGGATAGAGCGATTTATTCAGCTTTTTAAACACAGGTCCCCTTTGAGCTAAATTTAAAAGTAAATTAATATTAATAGTTATCAAAAAAGTACCTCTCACTCAGTCTATATCAATTCGCCTACTTAAAAGTGTCTTTGGTGTGTATTTTATCGCCGCGATTTTAATCACCATTGTTCAAGCATGGGCCGCCTTTCGAGACACCAAGATTCATGTGTCGCAACTGATGTCAGATCATGAACTGACTGTTGAAGAAGGTTTAGCGAACGCGGCATGGAATCTGGAACTCTCCTGGACAGTATATTCAAAGGTACTTTATCGCAAAACATTATTACGAATGCTGTGTTCTACAATGATCGAGGGGATATTATTAGACAAGGTAAAACCCTCCTCAAAATGTCAGTAAAACAGCATTAGAAAAATTAGTCTGTGGCTTACACTTGAGAGGAAATAGCCAAGAATACGTCTGCTATGACAAAAAAATCAATGAGTTTGAGATGTTTGATATGGCTCTAACGAACACTGCGCAAACATTAGCGATAACCCTTGAATGAGTTGCAAAAATTATTCGATACCTGCCTATTTGAAAAATGCCTTTTGAGTCGCTGGTAAATTTATTGAGCAATGGGAACGCCAAAGAAGTTAAGTAGAGCGGTGAATTGAGCATGTTTGATAAACAGGGCATGTCCGTGCATCTACAGGTAGTCTATCCCCGGTATACTCAGATAAAAACATAGCTGAAAGCTTTTTTTTCAGCCAGTAATATAACTAAAATGAAGAAGCTACAGGCAGAATTAGAACTTCAAGCCTGGTTTACCTCCAGCTAATCTAGATTCAATCAACCACCTTGCAATAGATTGAGCGTTTCATAGTGACTCAATTGATTTCAGAGAGTTTATAAGTGTTTAAATAGCTTGTATAATTGTCCGTTTGAATAAAACTCATCAATTAATGTCCTAAACCTGAATCATTGACCTCACCGCAGCATTGAGTTCAATGTATTGATTATAAATCGATTTAAAAGTATTGGCAGACACTATAACTTTTTAATTCCACTTTGAAGTCACAGCATCAGGTTTAAGCTTTAATTAACCACGAGTGGCCGCTGGTTTTGATCCCATTGCAGTAGGCCACCTTGCAAGTTATAAACTTTCTTGAATTTAAGCATTTTCATTAATGTTAGCGTTTTTGCACTTCTGGCTCCACTTCGACAATAGACTAGATAAGTTTTTTCTCTGTCTAATCTAGCGATGTTTTGTGTAAACGCTGGGTTATAAAAATCTAATTGTTGGGCGCCTTCTATATACCCTTGATCAATCTCTTGAAGCGTTCTAACATCGAGTATCACTAAATCAGACGGCACATTACTCTGGGTTATTAATGAAGTCGCAAACGAGTCTGATATATTCAAATACTGGCTTTCAGCCGCTGACAATGCAGTCGAAAACAAACTAAAGTAACAGCCGATTAAGAATATGAGACCTCTACAGAACGTTATAAATGCAGTAAAAACTACGGAAAAATGCACGCAAAAGCGAGCTTTAATGTAATATATCAGCATTTTAAGCTTGTTTTTAACCACGCACTGACGCTGCCAATCGCTATGCTCAGATCTCAATATAATTTCCATAAATGACCCATCCCATCAATTTAGTTATTGCATTTAATCAACACAACAGTGGTTATTACGTTGATCAACCTATTTTAAGGCTCAGTTATCCACAGTGAACATCTGGGGACTTATTCGCTATTTCCCTGAGCACAGCTATATTTACACCTGATTTCATGACTTCAAAGTGGAATTAAATATCTTAGTTTGAGCCCTCGATTATCTGATTATTATTCAAACCGATTTATAATCAATAGCTTACACTTGATGATTAAGTCAAGTCACTAATTCAGTGTTATAGTAAACAAGCTCGCCGGCTAGCTATCTGCTGGAACCCTAACCCACCCTTCCATTAATACCCTAGCACTGCGGCCCATAACCGCTTTTTTAGCTACCCACTGTCCCTGTTCCTGAGTCGCTTGTGCACCCACCAACAAAGTGCCTGAGGGATGACCAAAGTTGATCTGATCTCGCTCGCCGCCACCTGCTGCGATGTTAACTAGTGTTCCCGGTACTGCGGCGGCGGCGCCTATAGCTACGGCTGCAGTACCCATCATGGCATGATGTAATTTACCCATTGATAAAGCTCTGACACACAAATCGATGCTTGAAGCCTCCACTCGCTTACCGCTAGAACTCAGATAACTTTTGGCTGAATTAACAAAAGCAATTTTAGGCGTGTGTTGGCAATGCTGGGCTTCGCACAACTCATTTACTAAGCCCATTTTTAACGCCCCATGACTGCGGATAGTTTCAAACATCGCAAGGGTCTCTGGATTGTAATTAATATCGTCTTGGCATTCTGTGGCGTCAAAGCCTATGTCTTCAGCATTCACAAAAATGGTCGCTATACCGGCGTTTATCAATGTTGCTTTTAAGCTTCCAAAATTGGGGATTTCTAAATCATCGATTAAATTGCCGCTGGGAAACATTACCCCATTACCTGCCGGATCAATAAATTCGACCTGAATCTTTGCCGCGGGAAAAGCTACTCCATCTAGCTCAAAATCTCCGATTTCCTGCACCTGTGAATTGAAAATAGGCACTTGAGCTATAATCGTTTTGGCAATATTGGCTTGCCAAATACGCACACTGGCGACACCATTTTGCGGTATTCTCTGTGCATCAACCAAGCCACTAGTAATTGCAAAAGCGCCCACTGCAGCCGATAAATTACCGCAATTCCCACTCCAGTCTACAAAAGCTCTATCGATAGCGACTTGACCAAACAAGTAATCAACATCGTGTGTTTCACTGCTGCTTTTCGACAGTATAACCGTTTTACTGGTACTCGATGTCCCAGCACCCATCCCATCCGTCTGTTTACCGTAAGGATCAGGGCTGCCTATTACTCTCAACAACAGAGCATCACGGGCAGGACCTGCTGTTTGTGCTTCGATCGGAAGATCTTCAAGTGAGAAGAACAAGCCTTTGCTGGTTCCACCGCGCATATACGTTGCTGGAATTCTTTGCTGTACTGCATTTACCATAAGAGTGTGTCCTGTCGGTTAAAAGCTTCGAAATATAATTGTATAGCAAATTATACTGTCTGCTCGTGACTGTTAGCCTCGAGAAAATCTTGGGCGAAACGTTGAAGAACCCCTCCGGCTTCATAGATTGACACTTCTTCTGCTGTATCTAATCGACAAATAACCGGCACTGATACTCTTTCAGCATTTTTACGGGTTAAAACTAGTTCTAAACAAGCTCCAGGTTTACGTTCACCTATCACATCGTAAATTTCACTGCCCTCAATGTCTAATGTATGGCGATTGACACTTGCTTTAAATTCGAGAGGCAACACGCCCATGCCGACTAAATTAGTCCGATGGATGCGCTCAAAACCTTCAGCTACAATAACCTCAACACCTGCCAAACGGACCCCTTTAGCCGCCCAGTCACGCGACGATCCCTGACCATAATCCGCACCGGCAATAATGATCAAAGGTTGCTTGCGCTGCATATAAATTTCAATCGCCTCCCACATACGACTAATACGGCCTTCAGGCTCCATTCTGGTCAGCGAGCCCTGTACTACTTGGCCGGCTTCTTTGACCATTTCATTGAATAATTTCGGATTGGCAAACGTCGCACGCTGTGCGGTTAAATGATCACCTCTGTGGGTTGCATAGGAATTAAAATCTACTTCAGGAAGTCCCATTTTATCTAAATACGCTCCCGCTGCACTGTCCAACATGATGGCGTTTGAAGGTGATAAATGATCGGTTGTTATATTGTCTCCTAGCACCGCTAAAGGTCGCATACCTTTAAGCGAGCGCTCACCGGCCAATGCCCCTTCCCAGTAGGGAGGGCGTCTTATATAAGTACTCTGTTGACGCCAATCGTATTGCGGGTTAACGCTTTTCTTTTGCGCATCTGAAATGTCGAACATAGGGATGTATACTTTTCGAAATTGCTCAGGCTTGACACTCTGCTTCAATACCTCATCAATTTCTTTATCACTTGGCCATATATCTTTTAAGGTAATATCATTACCTGCGCCATCAATACCTAGCACATCTTTTTCAATATCAAAGCGGATAGTACCGGCAATCGCATAAGCTACGACTAGCGGTGGCGATGCTAGAAAGGCTTCATTTGCATGCGGATGTATACGGCCATCAAAATTTCTGTTGCCTGATAATACCGCGGTAGAGTATAAGTCCCTATCGACTATTTCTTGCTTAATGACGGGATCCAGTGCACCGCTCATACCGTTGCAAGAAGTACAGGCAAACCCCACCACACCAAAGCCCAATTGCTCAAGTTCAGACAGTAAATTAGCTTCTTGAAGATATAGTTGCACCGTTTTGGAGCCGGGAGCTAGCGACGTTTTAACCCAAGGTTTAGCTGTTAAGCCTTTAGCAACTGCATTGCGAGCCAATAATCCCGCCGCTATCATGTTGCGCGGATTACTGGTATTGGTACAACTAGTAATGGCCGCTATAATCACTGCACCATCCGGCATTTTACCCGCTTCGCTGACAATATTTTTACTAATTCCACGGGCTTTTAAATCTGATACTGGTACTAAATTGTGAGGATTAGAAGGCCCGGCGATATTTCTAACCACTGAGGATAAATCAAAAATCAACACCCTTTTGTATTCAACCTGAGTTAAAGTTTGTGCCCAAAGACCCGCCTCTTTGGCATAAAGTTCAACCAATTTTATCTGTTCATCATCTCTTCCGGTTAACGTTAAATAATCAAGTGTATTATCGTCAATATAGAACATCGCGGCAGTGGCACCATATTCTGGGGTCATATTAGAAATGGTGGCTCTATCACCTAAAGTCAGTTTACTCGCGCCATCGCCATAAAACTCAAGATAGGAGGAGACGACTTTTTGATCGCGTAAGAACTTAGTTAGCGTTAACACAATATCTGTCGCTGTAATACCCTCTTGAGGCGCACCCTTTAGCTCAACCCCAATAATTTCAGGCATACGCATATAAGATGCACGCCCTAGCATGACACTTTCAGCTTCTAAACCACCGACCCCAATCGCGATTACCCCCAAGGCATCGACCATCGGCGTATGACTATCAGTACCGACCAATGTATCGGGAAAAGCAACCCCCTCACGAGCCTGAATAACCGGTGACATTCTCTCGAGGTTAATTTGATGTAAAATACCATTTCCCGGTGGGATCACATCGACATTATTAAACGCATCTTTGGTCCAGTTAATGAAATGAAATCGGTCATCATTGCGTCTGTCTTCTATGACACGGTTTTTAGCAAAAGCCTCTGTATCGAAGCCTCCGTGTTCGACAGCCAATGAATGATCGACGACCAGTTGAGTCGGCACCACAGGATTTACTTTTGAGGGGTCACCGCCTTTCTCAGCAATAGCATCGCGTAGACCCGCTAAATCCACCAGCGCTGTCTGTCCTAAAATATCATGGCATACAACCCGCGCCGGATACCAGGGGAAATCTAACTCACTTTTACCTGTAATCACCTGCCGTAAAGAGGCCTCTAAAGTTTCGGGGTCACAGCGCCTCACAAGGTTTTCAGCTAACACTCTTGCAGTATAAGGCATTTTTTTATAGGCGCCTGATACCAAATCTTCAACCGCTGATTTGGTATCATAATACTCTAGCGATGTACCCGCTAGTGGCTTGCGGTTCTTAATGTTCATCGTGTCCCCCTATATTGCACAGAGCAATGTTCTGCATTTAGTTGTGTTTGTACCTTGGGTATAATACTTAAAAAACACTGACTGCCCAATCATTCACTGTTCCAATTAAACCCGATCTTGCATCGCTATCCACTGAGCACTCTCAGGCCCGGTATAGTCTGCTGAAGGGCGTATTATTCTATTATTTGCCCGCTGTTCCATCACATGTGCCGTCCAGCCTGATACCCGAGAACAAACAAAGATTGGCGTGAATAATTTGGTGGGTATACCCATAAAGTTATAGGCTGATGCATGGAAAAAATCAGCATTACAGAACAGCTTTTTTTCGCGCCACATAACCGCTTCAATCCTTTGTGAAACACTGTATAAAAGCTGACCACCAACGTCTTCTGATAAGGTTTTCGACCATTTTTTAATAATCGCATTGCGCGGATCACTGGTGCTATACACCGCATGGCCAAAGCCCATAATTTTATCTTTACGTGCTAGCATGCCCATTATTTGCGCTTCTGCTTGGTCGGCACTTGTCATGTTTTCAATCAATTGCATCGCCGCTTCGTTGGCACCACCATGCAGGGGACCTCGCAGAGATCCAATCGCCGCGGTAACGCAAGAGTGGATATCAGACAAGGTGGATGCACAGACTCGCGCCGTAAAAGTAGAGGCATTAAATTCATGCTCAGCGTACAAAATTAACGAGGCATTCATCACTTGCTCGTGCAGTGCACTGGGCTTCTTATCGTGCAATAGGGCTAAAAAATGGCCGCCAATTGAATCTATATCCACCGCGTTGGTGTCAATGCGAATACCCTCGTGGGAATAGCGGTACCAGTAACAAATAATCGAAGGAAAGACCGCCAGCATGCGTTCTATGTGATCCGTTTGAGTAGAAAAGTCTATCTCAGTTTCCAAGTTACCTAACAGTGAGCAACCCGTGCGCATAACATCCATCGGGTGGGCGTTTTTGGGTATACTTTCTAACACCGCTTTTAACGCTTGAGGTAATTCTCGTAATGATTTTAATTTTACTATATAGGCGGCTAATTCTGGTGCATTAGGTAATTTCCCATTAACCAGTAAGTAGGCGACTTCTTCGAACTGTGCCCGATCGGCTAGTTCAGCCATATCATAGCCTCTGTAGGTCAATCCAGCGCCGGATGTTCCAACGGTACAAAGTGCCGTTTCGCCAGCAGATTGACCTCTTAACCCTGCACCTGATAACTTTTTTACTTCATCCATTGTCCTATCCTCGTCTTCTATACTCAGTAAATTTAGCCTTCAGTGTTGCTGGCTAGAGCCAACTCTTTGTATTATTCTAGACTCAACAATCGAATCACTAAATCTGTATAACCTAGACCAGTGGCTTCACTGCAACATCTAGTGCCTAATTAAAAAATTTAGAATCATCCTCATGTGGATTAAAATCAGAGCTTTCAATCTGTTTATTGGATCTAACAGTCTTCATTTATTTTTGCCTTCGGCGAAAATAGCATCAAGTTTTTGTTCAAAATCGTGGTAGTTTAGAAAATCATATAATTGCACACGCGTTTGCATCGTCTTTACAACCGCTTTTTGATCGCCATCTTTCAACAAGGTCTCATAGACATTCAATGCCGCTTTATTGGCGGCTCTAAAAGCCGATAATGGATAGAGCACCATAGTGGCACCGTTTTCAGCCAACTCCTGTTTATTAAACAGCGGAGTAGCGCCAAATTCAGTTATATTAGCCAGTAAGTGTCTGCCGTTTATACCTTTTGAAAAGGCAGAATAATCTTCTAGTGTATGCACAGCTTCTGCAAAGATGCCGTCTGCTCCAGCTTCTAAACAAGCCTGCGCTCTATCCACCGCTGCATTGATACCTTCCATTTGAAAAGCGTCAGTTCTGGCGATAATAAAAAAATCATCGTCAATTTTCGCGTCTACTGCCGCTTTCACTCTATCAACCATTTCAGCTAATGATACAATCTCTTTATTCGGTCGATGACCACAGCGCTTTTGTGCCACTTGATCTTCCAAATGTACAGCCGCCGCACCTGCTTTTTGCATTTCTTTTACAGCTCTGCCAATATTAAATGCGCCGCCCCAACCGGTATCTATATCCACCATTAAAGGCGTTTCGACAGCACTGCTAATTCGTCGAACATCTTCGAGAACATCATTCATAGTCGTCATACCTAAATCGGGTAGACCATAGGAAGCATTAGCAACACCGCCGCCTGATAAATAGACGGCTTTATGCCCTACACGCTCCGCCATCATTGCGTGATATGCATTGACTGTGCCTACCACTTGTAATGGGGAGCTTTCAGATAGCGCTTTTCGAAAGCGAGCGCCTGGTGTAATAGATGCCATTGGGAGTACCTCTTTTTCAGCGAAAAAATTATTCTACAGACGAGCGGTCACTCTATGACGTAACTCATCAGAGCTCAGGTTGGGTTAGTGCTTAATTATGTAGTTTTTCTTCTATATTTAGCCTAGCTGCACTAATGTGCCGCCGCATTAATATTTCGGCTAATTCAGGATCGCGTGCTTCGATAGCATCGACTATTTGCCTGTGCTCCTTCAACGCTCTTTTTGGACGAGAACTAGAAACACTAAACTGATAGCGATACATGCGTACTAAGTGGTATAAATCGCTGCCCAATAACTCCAACATTTTCGCATTTTTACTGCCTTTGACGATGCGATAGTGAAAATCGAGGTCACCCTCTTTTTGAAAATAAGCGAGGCCATCCAACTGCAGTATAGATTCTTCATGACGGTCTAGCAGATTGCGCAAGTCATCTATTTCAGCTTGCTCCATGTGCTGTGCAGCTAATCTTGAAGCCATTCCTTCTAAGGCTTCACGCACCCGATAGATCTCTATTAATTCTTTAATACTGAGCTTAACCACTCTGGCACCTACATTCGGCTTTAACTCTACTAAACGCAAACCTTCTAAGCGTCGAATAGCTTCGCGTAACGGTCCTCTACTTATGCCATAGGTTCTAGCCAATTCCGGTTCACTTATTTTAGTCCCCGGGGGAATCTCGCCTTTGACAATCGCAGTGACTAATCTATCCATAACATTGGTCGCGAGTGTTTTGACGGCAACCACTGGTATCAGTTTATCAGCCGCTGTGGCGGTGCTTTTTTCTTTTGTAATGGCTTGTTTGTTCAAAATTCACCTTATATTACTTAGAGACCTTTGCCCTGTTGTCAGACTCAGAAATAAGCCGTTGTAATAAACTCAAAATCTTCATTTATCAGTATAAACTCGGGTTTTCACTTATTTTTGCCTGGTAGTACCTGTGCTCGCTACTGAGTTCAAAGGTTTCACTTTAACCTAACCACCGACCTGAAATTGTAGACAATTTACGATAATGCAAAGATACTCTGATTTGAGATTAAGGAAAACAGATATTCTATGTATTGTCAACAATGATCAAATTATTTTGGGAATTGCTTTGATTTACCGACAAAAAAATACAACATTGTTAACAACCTAATACTTTAGGTCAGATTATAGGGTTAAAACCCTAACCAATAAGCAATCGATATTCGTCATTTTGTAGACAAAGTGCTTGTTTTAAATGCTCGAAACAAGCGCACTCAGTAGCTTCAGTTTAATCTGACGCTAAATTGATGACATTGTCGCGGCCGATTGGCCGCATTTTAACAGGCACTTGCTGTATTCAACCAATAGCTGCATTGAATAATTTAGCTATTTGGCGAGGCTTTTGATAGGCCAAAGAGTGATCAGCACGCGCTACGCAAGCATAGCTCCAGTGTTCTTTTTCTGACGCTAAGTGTTAGTGGTATTGATGCCTTGAATCAACACTCAATTCACCGATCAAGCTTAATGTTTTGCCTTGGCAGGCGATAAGCGGTTCCCGATTAATAGTATTTCTAGCGTTATTGACGGCTTGCAATGCATTGGCAAAACCCAAATAGCGTTTTAACAATCTTTCAATGACCAGCGCGCTTGGACACTAATTAAGGATTTTCGATTAGGCGAAATAGTATTCAAAAACGCCACCACACTAGATCTCGCGTCGCTATTTCGCAACTGCTCTGGTGTGAGTGCATATTGATGCCTTAAAGCTTGAGAATGCGATCAAAAAAACGATTAAACAATCCGGGTCCTAATAAATATTGTTGTTTAATCTGCTCGAGGAATCGCTATTTGTATAACATTGCAAGTAAAGCACCCAAAGAATACTCGCCTAAGTCGAAATGCTGCCACCCTAAAGACGATACCAGCCGAGTAATTTTTCAATACTGTAGAGTACTCTGCCAAAGAAGCATTCACCGTCTCAGCCATACTCCTTAAATCGGCTACTGTAATAGTTTGCCATTAATCTATAGCATGGCAACTATTGTCGACCAAGTATCTAGCCCGAAAACGCCAGCGCAATGCAACAACATAAGCTGACGCCGGTTAGCCTTTACTCTATTCTCATACTGGTAAAAACAAATTATCTGTCCCTATACTTGCAAAATCTGCTTAATCACCCATGACGTTTTTCCACTATACTCATCTACTTTTCCAATCCAATATTGGCTATTTGCACAACTCTATCAAACCTGATTCCGTGACTTCACTGTGGAATCGAAAAATCTTAGCTTCAGCCAGTATTTTTCTAACCGATGTTGAATCAAGAGCTTGTATTCGATCCTACAGCGAAGTCACTGATTCAGGTCAAAGTCTATTTTAGTGGTTAGCCTCCAGAATCTATAAATCAGAATCACTGCCACAAAATATAGACCGGCCGCCAAGCCTAACCATACACCGACACCACGCAAGCCCATATTAAAGCCTAAGAAATAGGCCACGGGAGTCCCCACAAACCAATACCCTACTATCGCCACATACATTGGCACTTTTGTGTCGTTGATTCCTCTTAACGCCGCGGCTGCAACCACTTGGCCTCCATCGGCAACCTGGAACAAGGTAACGACTAGCAGATAGCTGACCGCAAAACTAATGGCCAGCGTATTTGAACTGATACTGGGGTCCAGGAATAGATGGATTAAATAATTAGGTAAAAAATAAAAGACAATTAACGTCACCAACATGCAACTGATGCCCAGCCCAATAGACACCCAACCAGCAACAGTAATCGCAACTTTACTGCGCAAACCATAGCTATAGCCCACTCTTATGGTAGTTGCATTTGACAAGCCTAGTGGAATCATAAAGGCAATAGCGGTAATTTGCATCGCGACAGCATGTCCCGCCAATTCAGCTGTACCTAACCATCCGATAAAGATAGCGGCAACCGAAAACAAGCCACTCTCGGAGGCAATCATTAAAGCCACTGGTGATCCCAACTTATAAATTTTCTTAAACACCTCCCAGTCAGGTTTATAGATACGCACTAAAATAGTGTAGCGTTTATATTGCGGGTGCCTGAGCACATAAACTAAAAGGGCTAAAAACATGGCAGTATTGACTAAGGTCGTACTTATGCCTGCACCTCTTAGCTCCATTCGATCAAAACCAAAATTACCAAACATCAAGGCATAATTGCCCAGTGCATTCAACGCTATTCCTGCGAGCGTAATCTTTAGAATAATTTTAGTATCACTGTGCGCCGCCACCAAGTTTCTGAGCACAAAAAACATGAACGCAGGTATTAAATACCACACCGCTGTGTCCATATAATTTTGGGCCAATGCGCCTACATCTGCCGGCAAACCTAGTAAATGAATTATCGCTTCTATTTGAATAAGCAGCGCAATGCTGACACAGCTCATAATTGCCGCAAACCAGAGGCCTTGCCTGGTAGTGCGTCTTATCTGCTTAAAGTTTCTGCCTGCCAAATTCTGTGCCACTAAGGGCGTAATAACACTTAGCAGCCCTAGGCCCGCGAGTAATAATGGATGCACAATTGCGGTGGTCAACGTACCGGCCGCCAAATACTCAGGGCCTAACCAGCCCATCATTATGACATCGGTGGTATTAATAGCGATGACTGCTAGCTGAGCAATAATTAGCGGCCAAGCTAAGTGGAAAGTTTTCACTAACTCTTGCTTCCAGCATAGAGTGACACTGGTTTGCTGTTTCATTGAGAAATTTAGCTCCGAAAACCTAGGATTAATCGACTCAATTTGAATCAATCAATAAAATGCTAGGAATAGGTTGAGTTTTTTTATTGATGAATTGATGGTTAAAAATTATAGAGCACATGGTTTAGAGGACCTTCATATAGATCGCGTAACTGGGCTAGAATACTCCTCATTTGAAAAATGGACAAATGAAATAAAAAGCTCTAACATCAGCGCTATAAGACTATCAAATTGTTCTAAATGTATAAAATATATGCTATTTGTTTATTATAAAGTCCCTATGGATAGCTGTAAGTTAACGCTATAAAAAAAAATATTGGTGGTACTGATAGTTTAAAAGCTAAGGAACAGGCGAACAAGTCATAAACGACTCAGACGTAAAAAGCAGGTATAGATCAAGGCATACAATACTCAAAGGCATAGCCGCCTATTCTTTTAAAGATGTCTATTGCCAGTATATTGAGATCCATCTTGCAAGCGCTGTGCTTAAATTGAGTTTTAATATTATATAAAATTATGATTATTTTTTGTGAGGATAATACATGCTTAAATTAGCTGCTAATATTTGCCGCTCTCCACTCTACTGGCTGTTAATTTTTCTGTTTGGGCTTAGCTTAGAGCTTATAGCACTCTACTTTCAATATCAGTTAGGCTATGGCCCTTGTGTGCTGTGTGTTGAAATTCGTGCCATAGTTCTCGCTGTGATGTTGCTTGCATTACTGGGCATATTCACTGCAAATAATCGATTGATGGCGAACCTAGCTAACATTTTGCTGTTCGCTAGTGGTGCTGCACTTTATCTGAAATCAAATTATTTGCTGTTAGTTGAGCGCAACTTGGTTGACAGCGCCTGCGGATTCAAAGCCGACTTTCCCAGCTGGATACCTTTAGATAAATGGCTGCCTAGTGTATTTGAACCATGGGAAGCTTGTGGTTATACACCTATGTTATGGTTAGATATTACCATGGCAGAAGGGCTTATTTACAGCTCAGTATCGTTAATCGCTTTAGGGGTTATTTCTCTAGTACTGAATTGTTTATTTGGCACCTCTTATGGCCGCTCAAAAGCATTTAGATAGCCGCTGTTTTGAATTCAAACACTGTTTTATTTCTATGGAATTCAAAACTGAACTTTTGATAAAAGTGATGCGTTTCTTCTCATTTATCAATGACAACGCACTTTAGGAATCATACTTAATGCAGCGGCCCACTGCTTTGGCTGAGCAACTATTAATCTTCCAACC
>JAWUWK010000044.1:0-66239 GCA_034111875.1 Gammaproteobacteria bacterium | reverse complement strand
ACGATTGAGATTCGGCATCCATTTGCTGCGCCAATACAGCATACTCTTCTTTTTCTTGCGTTAATAAGCTAGCCAGCTTTTGACTGTTTTGAATTCTATCGTTATTTTCTACTAATTGATTTTGTAGTGACTGAATATCTGTTTGAAGCTTTTGCAGCTGGTGGCTTGGGTCTTGAGGTAAAACAAATGAACCTGGCTTGAAAGCCTGCTTTGAATCAGTAAAAGAGCGATGAAACCAGATTGCTAATGCACGTGCTAATTTCAAGCCATCTAATGCTTCTTTATGCTGAGTTTTAAATTGATGGGTAGCTCGATTACCTTCAATTCTTAATGAGTGGAATAATTGTTTAATCTCAGGTTCAAGGCTGATTTCACGGTTAAGTCGGTAAATCAAATCACTTTGGCTTGTTCCATCATCAAACATAACGCCAGAACGAGCAGCAACATCTTGAGCTAAAGCTTCGCCAAGCTGGCGCAACTTCATCAGTGTAGTATTAGGATCGCTGGCAAACACCTGCTCGGCGGTACTCGCCAATTGAAAGTACACAGGATCATGTTGCTTTAAAAACTCGAAGTTGCTAACTGTATCTGTCATTAAATATCCTTTTCTAAATCATCAGAAGCTAAGCTTATTGTATGTAGGTAATTTCGAGCGTTCTTTAAATATCTAATTCCCCAGATTCAGTTTTGAAGTGCAACCGTAAGAACGCATTACACACCATGTTAATATCCTACCAAGATATAGACAAAATTAATTATATTCAATTAGTTACCAGATAATACTCTTAATATATGAATTTATACTGAATTTAATATTTAAAGCCATATTTTCCGCAATGACATAGCCGGCTGTTAATCTTAACCTCTTTTGTTACCACCTTGACGCTAGCATAAATAATTAAAGAGGAAATCAAGCAGACTTATCCTTCTGCTTGGCCAAGCTGAAAGATGTAAGGGTGAAAGCGAAAGTGACTGCAACTTAATAAGTACAATAACTAAAATAAAGCGCTAATAAGCAGTCAATGGTTTGGCTCAACGCTGATAGATGATGTAAATAGATTTACAAATGCAATGAGCATATAACTGTGAAAGAGTTATATGCTCAATAGTGCGAGGTTTTTATTTGTAGACAATCAGCTAGCTGGTGTAAAGAAGCATACTTGGATAGTAAAGATAAATCGGGCAGTAAACCAAACTATAAACTTGGCTAATGAGTGATTTACTAATGTATTTATAAAAGTAGACAAACACTAGTTTGTCTAAAATTTAATACCTTTGTCTAAAATTTAAATACATTGCAACACTACACAAACCCCGCCGCACAAAAGCCGCTGGCCCATGCCCACTGGAAATTATGTCCGCCTAAGTGCCCGGTGACATCCAAACTTTCACCGATAAAAAACAACCCTGGAACATCTTTCGCTTCAAAGCTCTTTGAAGAGACTTGATTAGTATCAATGCCACCTAAGGTCACTTCGGCGGTGCGATAACCTTCAGTGCCGCCGGGTTGTATGCGCCATTGGGTCATTTGCTCGGCTAGCGCTTGCAGTAACTCATTGTTAATTTTAGCCATCGGCTGATTGGCCTTTAAGCTGGCTAATGCTGGGTTGTCTAAAGGCCAAAACTCAAGTAAGGTCTGGGCTAAGCGCTTGGTTAAGTGCTGACCTAAGACGCTTTGTATTTCCGATTTCGGCTTGCTCTCGCGCTGTTCTTTTAGCCAGCTTAAACCATCTTGGTTGGGGAATAAATCTATTGAGATAAACTCACCGCTGTTCCAATAACTCGAGGCCTGTAACATCACCGGCCCACTTAACCCACGATGGGTAAATAGCATCGCCTCTGTAAAACAAGTACCATCTTGTGTAGTGACGCTGGCAAAGTGTGATACACCTGATAGCGGTTTAAGGAACTTCAAACTCTCTGGAGGCAAGGTAAAAGGCACCAGTGCCGCTGATAGAGGGGTGACTTTTAAGCCAAACTGTTTGGCGATATTATAGGCAAATGGCGATGCACCGCCGTTGGGAATGGACAAGCCACCAGTGGCAATGACGATAGATTCAGCGCTGTACAGGGTGTCGTTGGTTTGAAGTTTGAAGCGCGCTTTCACAAGTGATTTTTCAGAGGGATCTACAGAAATTTGTTGGATATTTTCGACCGATGTCTGGGTGACCACTTCAGCCCCCGCCCATTCGATCTCAGTCATTAACATGGCGAGTATTTTACGGCTGCTGTCGTCACAAAATAATTGGCCCAATGACTTTTCGTGATAATCGATAGCGTGGCGCTCAACTTGATCAATAAAGGTTTGCACACTAAAACGGCTCAGCGCCGATTTACAAAAATGGCTGTTATCTGAGATGAAATGCTTGGGGGCGTTATGCATATTGGTAAAATTACAGCGCCCACCTCCAGACATCAATATTTTGCGCCCTATTCGCTTAGCGTGCTCTATGACTAATACTGACTTGCCACGATAGCCTGCGTTGATCGCACAATAAAGGCCCGAAGCGCCAGCCCCTATAACAATCACGTCGTAATGTTTCATGCATTTTCTCTTGAATAGGTTGGATGAGTTGCGCGTTGCAAAAACGCTCTGCTGACGATGCGCTTTTGTATAGATCAAAGCCAGTCGGCAGCCAGTGACCAAGCATAAACTTAAAGACTGACTTCTGTTTGCTTAAGATGCGCAAAATATGCCCAAAATAGACGTGCAGCCGCGCCGCGATAAGGCGCCCATTGCAACGCCAGTTGCGCAGCTTGCTTTGCGGCTTGTTGGGTGCCTGGCACAGCGTTTATACCAATCGTAAAATCTAGCGCTTTTTGCAGTGCCAAATCCCCCTCGGGAAATATATCCCGATGGCCGGCACAAAACAGCAGATAAACCTGCGCAGTCCAAGGTCCAATACCTTTGTAAGCGCAAAGCTGTTGTATAGCCTGCGCTATGGGTAGGTCAGTTAAAACCGCGTAATTTAAACTCCCTGATTTTTCAGCTTGAGCCAAACTCTTTAGGGTTTGATACTTACTGTTTGATAAACCACAATCTAATAAGATCTGGGGATCAATACTCAGATAATTGGCGGCGGTTAACGGCTGGACGCAAGCATTGAAGCGCTGTGATATAGCTTTGGCACTGGCAACGCAGAGCAATTGTGCTATCACTGTGTGCGCTACTCCTGCAAATCCAGGTTCACGCAAGCGCAGAGGGATATGTTCAATCTCAGCTAACACGGCTTTGACGATAACGCCGAGCCGAGCGTCTTGCGCTATCAGCTTTTGAATGTCGTTATCCACATCGCCCTGGCAAGTTATTTTCATTTAAGCTTGCCTAGGAGCCTCTCGGACTCAACACTAATCTACTGCGAAAAATCATAATTTGGCCATATTCCCAGCTTTTTCTCGTTAAATAGCCCGCTATTGGCCTCAAAAAACCAAGAAATCTGGCTCAAATCTGCTTTTTCTCGCTACGATCGGCCAAGTCCGACAGGCTCCAAAGGCTCTATCTCTAGATGATTTAGCGGTTGGTTTTTGCATCTGCTTTTGCTTCAGCTTTGACTTTCTTAGCGTGCTGGGCTTTTATCTTATCGGCCAAGCGGCCTTGATTGGCGGCTTCATGGGCCGCCTTTGTTACTTTTTGCTCAGCTTCAGTTTTTTTAACCGTACGTTTTTTCTCATAGACTGATTGTGGTTTTTTCTTATCAGCCAGCGCCTTTTTCTTGCGGCTCTCTTTACTTTCAGGATCTTCTAAAAATTCTTTTTTACTGGGTTTTCTATCCAGCACGAACATTAAACCTGTACGTTTTTTCTTAGTGCGTGACATTATTGGTCACCTCTGTCGTTGGTCTCACTGTCTTTCACTTGGAAAGCCTGAGCTTTAGTTTCATTTTCTGCTCGCTCTCGACGTTTATCATCAATTGCGTTCTGTGCTTTATAGCTTTGCCTTTGGGCATCGCGCTGGACCCGTTCGGCATCTATTAGCGCTTGTTTTTCCTGCTCTTTTTCACGTTCAATTTGGTCATCTATCAAGCGCTGCTTTTGCTCTTCGAATTTTACCTGCCACTCAGCGACCGTTTCATAGCTTATTAAGCCAAGCTTGGAGCCGCGAATATCGTGAATCATCACTTCGGCCGCCTTGTGCATATCGATCACACCACCAGCTCTTAGACCACCGCGTTTACTGCCTATGATTTCCAACATTTGCAAAGTGGTGACAGGCAACTTTTTGAGCTTATAACGCGCTAGCATCCGCTGTGGATACTTTGCCATCATAAAGCCTGCCGCATAGTGCGCCACCGTTTGGTATTCAAGTGCGGTATCGCGTATCGCGCCGCTAGTGGCCAAACGATAGCCCGAGTCGATATCTTCAATCTTCGGCCACAAGATACCAGGGGTATCTGACAACACAACGCCATTGCGCAATTTATACTTGGTTTGGGTCTTAGTCACCGCCGGCTCGTTACCCACCTTTGCAATGCGCTTGCCGACTAGCGCATTAATCATGGTAGATTTCCCCACATTGGGAATGCCCATAATCATAATGCGCACGGGCCTATCATTGCGAATCCGAATGGGCGCCATCTGCTTGGCTATTTCAGGGATTCTAGCGATCAATTTTTTGTTAGTTGAATCAATTGCAAGGGCTTGAATATGCTCTTGCTGGTTAAAGTAATCGACCCACTGCTGAGTGATTTCAGGATCCGCCAGATCTTGTTTATTTAACAATTTTAAGACCGGTGTGCCCTGACGTAAATCTTGAATCATTGGGTTCTGACTCGACATAGGCAAGCGCGCATCTAGCACTTCAATGACCATATCAATGTCGGTCATTGCCTCTGCTATTTCCTTGCGGGCTTTGTTCATGTGCCCGGGAAACCAGTTGATGCGCACGGCCTTTTCTTGCATTTGCTCTACTCTCTGCTCTTCATCTGTGTGCTGTTAAGCGTCTTTGCTTTTCAAATATTCTTCATAGCCGCCGCGAAAATCGACAACACCGCGGGCGGTAATTTCAAGTACTCGGGTGGCTAGAGATGAGACAAACTCTCGGTCGTGGCTGACAAAAATCAGCGTGCCTTTGTAGTTGTCTAACGCCAAGTTCAGCGATTCGATAGATTCCATGTCCAAGTGGTTGGTCGGCTCATCCATCAACAGTACATTAGGCTTGGATAACATCAGTTTACCAAACAACATCCGCCCCTGCTCACCACCGGAGATCACCTTTACAGATTTATTAATGTCTTTTTGCGAGAAAAGTAAACGCCCCAAAGTGCTGCGAATAGCTTTTTCATCGTCACCTTCTTGTCCCCAATGCGTCATCCAGTCTAAGAGGGGTTTGTCCTCTTCGAAATCAGCGGCGTGATCTTGGGCGTAATATCCAATATTGACATTTTCTGACCACTTAACCTCACCAGAAGTTACTTCAAGATCGCCCTGTAAGCAGCGTAATAAAGAGGTTTTGCCGATACCGTTTGGTCCGATGATAGCGACTCTCTCGCCGACTTCGATCATCAAGTTTAAGTCTTGGAATAAGTTTTCTTGATAGCTTTTTGAAACACCTTCTACTTCGAGGGCGAGACGGTGGAGCTTTTTCTCTTGTTCGAAGCGGATAAAGGGATTTTGTCGACTGGAAGGTTTTATTTCAGCCAATTGAATCTTATCAATTTGCTTGGATCTTGAAGTCGCCTGCTTCGACTTAGAGGCATTGGCAGAGAAACGGCTAACGAACGCTTTAAGCTCTGATATCTGCGCTTTCTTTTTCGCATTATCCGACTGCAGTTGTTCCTGCTTCATCGTCGAGGCAGTCATGTATTCATCGTAATTACCCGGATAGAGTCTCAACTCACGGTAATCTAGATCTGCCATGTGCGAACAGACACTGTTTAAGAAGTGTCTATCGTGGGAAATAATGATCATAGTGCAGTTGCGTTCATTCAAGACGCTCTCCAACCAACGTATGGTATCGATATCTAAGTTGTTGGTCGGCTCATCTAAGAGCATGATATCGGGGTCAGAAAATAACACTTGCGCCAACAGCACCCGCAATTTCCAACCGGGGGCGACTTGGCTCATCAATCCAAAATGCTGCTGTATGGGAATTCCCACACCGAGCAATAATTCACCCGCCCTAGATTCAGCGGTATAACCATCTAATTCGGCGAACTCGCCTTCTAAATCCGCTGCTCTTATGCCATCTGCTTCGCTCATTTCTGGATTAGCATAGATAGCATCACGCTCTTCTTTAACTTTCCAGAGTTCAGTATTGCCCATGATGACGGTGTCAATCACAGTGTATTTCTCAAAGGCAAATTGATCTTGTTTTAGCTTACCGATGCGCTCCATTGGATCGGTCGATACATTGCCAGTAGAAGGTTCTAAATCACCCCCTAGAATTTTCATTAAGGTCGATTTACCTGAGCCATTGGCGCCAATTAAGCCATAGCGATTACCATCAGCAAATTTAACAGAAACATTTTCGAATAGTGGTTTTGCACCAAACTGAATACTAAGATTTGAAGATACGAGCAAAGGAAGTTACCGAATATTGTAGATTGAATTAAAAAAAAGTAGATAGTACAGATCTAAAACCTGCAATCTATCAGCGTTTTATAAGTGTTTTTACGGCTCACTATAGAGTGAGTTTTACGCGTAAAAACCACATTCTCATTGGTAAACACCCGGTTAAAAACCAGCTTTGAGTGCCCATTTACTAAAGTAAACTGCGTTTTTCGCCGGTTTTTTGCCTAGCCTTTACTGCAACTATAAACGTTATGCTTAGATGCCATGGCATAAAAAAGCGCCAAATTATAGCACTGTTTATCTAAAAAGTAGATATTTGTCAGTATAAAGTTAAGGTTTATACGTGGAAATCTAATTTGGTAACGCACTGGATAGATTTCTGGGGACTGGTTATATTGTGTAACCATTATTCACAAAAAATTGTCGACAATCTTTGTAAAATCATCACATTTCTGCTATTTTTAGCGCGAATTTACTGCGTATTAGGTAGTATTTATCGAAATTTCAAATGTATCTGCAGATTTTTGCGAGTAGAATTACTTGCACAATATTGCATATGCGCACGGCTTGTGGGTTTAGCAAACCATGCTACATAACCCAGTAATTTTCAAGCTATTGATATTCCTTCTAAATCTTTTGGGGTCTCTATGACAGCTAACAACAGCACTATATATTACACACTTACCGACGAAGCACCTGCACTCGCTACATACTCTTTATTACCCCTTATTAGAAAATTCACCTCAGCGGCGGGTATTGACGTTAAGCTCAGTAATATCTCTTTAGCCGGTAGAATCCTTTCCGCTTTCCCAGAGAACCTAACTGCAGAACAGAAAGTAGAAGACGGTTTGGCATTTTTAGGTCAGTTAACGCAAGATCCCGCCGCCAACATTATTAAATTGCCAAACATTAGTGCGTCTATTCCCCAGTTAAAAGAATGTATTAAAGAATTACAGTCTCAAGGCATTGCCGTGCCCTCTTTCCCTGAGAATCCTAGCTCTGATGAAGAGAGAGACATTTCTGCTCGCTATGCGAAATTATCAGGCAGTGCTGTCAATCCAGTGTTGCGTGAAGGCAACTCTGACAGACGTGCTCCTCCGGCCGTTAAGGCATTTGTTCGCAAGTTTCCCCACTCTATGGGCACCTGGAACAAAATGTCACAATCCCACGCTGACTATATGCGCGGCGGCGACTTTTTAAGTAGCGAACAATCTATCACTATGCAAAAGGAAGCTAGTGTTAGAATTGAATTTGTCTCTGCAACGGGTCAAATTGAAATTAAAAAGAGCCTTAATTTAGAAGCGGGTGAAGTGCTTGAGAGCATGAGAATGAGCGTGACCGCCCTGCGTGATTTCTTTGAGAACAGCTTACAAGAATGTAAAGACAATAACGTTATGTGGTCATTACACGTTAAAGCCACCATGATGAAAATTTCACACCCTATCGTCTTTGGCCATGCGGTGACTGTTTTTTACAAAGATTTATTTGCCAAGCACGGCACTTTATTTGCAGAGCTTGGGGTTAACCCAAATAACGGTTTTGGTAGCGTCTTAGAAAAAATAGCCAGCTTACCCGAAGCCCAGCGCAAAGCCATTGAAGCCGATATTGTAGCTTGTAACCTTTCACGTCCAGAAATCGCCATGGTTGATTCTGACAAAGGCATCAGTAACTTGCACATCCCCAGTGATGTTATTGTCGATGCCTCTATGCCGGCAATGATTCGCAATGGCGGTCAAATGTGGGGCGCCGATGGCAAAGCTAAAGATACTAAAGCGGTGATGCCCGAAAGTACTTATGCACGTATTTACCAAGAAGTTATCAACTTTTGTAAAACCAATGGTGCCTTTGACCCTACTACGTTAGGAACAGTCCCTAACGTTGGTTTGATGGCGAAAAAAGCAGAAGAATACGGATCTCACGATAAAACCTTTGAAATGAGTGAAAATGGCACTATGCGAGTTGTCGCGGCAGACGGTACTGTATTGATGGAGCACAGTGTAGAAATTGGCGATATCTGGAGAGCTTGCCAAACCAAAGATGAATCAGTGGCCGACTGGGTTAAACTTGCGGTTAACCGTGCGCGACACACCAAGACACCGGCTGTCTTTTGGTTAGATGATGAACGTGCCCACGATCAGCAAATGATAATTAAGGTTGAAAAGTACTTACAAGATCACGACACAGACGGCCTTGAAATCTACATCAAAGGCTATCAAGAGTCGATGCGTTACACTTTGGAGCGCCAAAAGCGCGGCCAAGATACGATTTCTGTCACCGGTAACGTGTTGCGTGACTACTTGACCGACTTGTTCCCTATTATGGAACTGGGTACTTCCGCTAAAATGCTCTCTATAGTACCTATGTTAAAAGGTGGCGGCATGTACGAAACAGGTGCGGGTGGATCAGCGCCTAAACACGTCCTTCAAGTGGAAAAAGAAAACCATTTGCGTTGGGATTCACTCGGTGAATTCATGGCAATTGCTGTTTCACTAGAAGAAATGAGCATAAAACATGGCAACCAACAAGCGGCAATCTTATCTAAAACCTTGGACCTTGCCACTGAAAGGTTATTGGATGAAAATAAATCGCCGTCGCGTAAAGTGGGTGAAATAGATAACCGTGGAAGTCATTTTTATCTTTGTATGTTCTGGGCACAAGAGCTTAGTCAACAAACTGAAAACACCACACTGGCAGCTAAATTTACTGACTTAGCGAAACTGCTAAAAGATAACGAAGTGACTATTATGCATGAGCTTAATTCAGTTCAGGGATCACCTGCTGATTTAGATGGCTACTATAATGCGACACCGAGCAAGATCGAAGCGGTTATGCGCCCTAGCGCAACGCTGAACGCCGCTTTTGCTTAACAGGTAACGACCAAAAAAAGCCAGCGATATGCTGGCTTTTTTATGCCTGTTCGAATTACTTTAAATGCTCTGGCACTGCTAGATTCAAAACAATCGAGATCACGGCGGCGGGTAATAAACCGTTAGACATCAGGGGTTTTACTGAATTTGGCAGATGCTGCAACGCCAAAGGCTCTAGCATCAAGCCTAGGCCTATAGAAATAGAAATCGCAAATATCACCATGTTACGGCTGTTCCAGTCTACATCCGAGAGCATTTTCACCCCTGCAGAGACAACCATCCCAAACATCACAATAACCCCCCACCTAGAACCTCAATCGGTATAGTAGAAATGATGGCCCCAACTTTAGGGATAAAGCCACAGACAAGCAGCAGAACAGCCCCTAGGGATGCCACATGGCGACTCATGACCCCGGTCATGGCAATTAACCCTACATTCTGTGAGAAAGAAGTATTAGGTAAGCCACCGAAAACACTCGAAAATGCAGAGCCTAAGCCATCGGCGTAAGTGGCCCCTTTAATTTCAGTATCCGTAGCCTCCCTATTCGCACCACCTTTGGTGATACCTGACACGTCGCCGACGGTCTCAATGGCCGAGATAAACGACATTAAACTGATACCAATAATCGCAGAAAGACTAAACTCTATTCCGAAGGGGAAAATTTTAGGCAGCGCCACAACCGCCGCCCTACTAATATTTGTGAATTGGACCATACCCAAAGTGTAGGCAAAAACATACCCTGCGAAGAGGCCAATTAAGATCGCCGACACGGACAGCATGCCACGACTAAAAAATCGAAACCCTAAAGTAACCGTAATAACCACCAGCGCCACACTCCAGTTTTGCGGCGAGCCAAATTCAGGCGTGCCAATCGCCGGTACACCGCCAGCAGCATATTGAATACCTATTTTTAACAGCGATAAGCCGATCATCGTCACGATCAGCCCAGTGACTAATGGCGGCAAGGCAAACCGTAACCGACCAATAAAGGGAGCGAGACAAGCTTGCAGCAAACCACCAATTAAAATACCCCCAGTCACCGCGGCCATCGCATCAATGCCTTTACCGGCAACCAATGGCACGATAATTGGGATAAAAGCAAAACTGGTGCCTTGTATTATCGGCAACCTTGCACCGATAGCGCCAAAACCTATAGTTTGCAACAAAGTCGTCGCGCCGGCCAACAGCATGCACATTTGCATCATGTAAATCATGTTGGGAAAATCAGCTGAATTTGAACCAAAGCCAAAACCAGCGGCTCCGGCAATAATAATTGCCGGAGTAACATTGGCGACAAACATGGCCAATACATGCTGTATTCCCAGTGGTATCGCTATCTTTAACGGTGGGAAATAATTCGGATCTCTGAGTTGTTCAGCGGAACCTAAGCTGGTTATTGGTGTGTTTTGAGTATTATTTTTACCAATATCAGACATATTCAGCTCCAAAAGGGCATCACTTTAAAACAATAAAACCTAGGCTAATCAGCAGAGATAAAACCCAATAGGCTCTGGCGTACAGCGTCTTCTGGGATTTAGTCAAGGTAGGCCCATAATAACCGCTGGTATTCTATAGAAATCTGCACTATGCGCACCGTTCGACCGCAATGCTTACGTACATTTTAACCTTTTTATTAACGAAAGCTTAACAATTACTTTTCGGTACATTAAACCAAAATATTGTATACAATATATATTAATTTTTTGTATTTTTTTAAAATAACGCTCACTCTCAAAGACGCCCAAGATCAACTGCCTCTATAAGTTGAATAGCTATACGGAGAGACTAGCAGTGGTATATGGTAGTGCGTTTCGCAGTCAGACACCCCGAAACGTAAGGTTATCTCATCTAAGAAAGGCACAGAATCGCCACCTTCAGTCGAGAAGTATTCTGCTACTTTAAAAACCAACTCATAAACGCCTATTTCAAAAGCGTTCCCAATAAGTATTGGGCTGTCACAACGGCCATCGCTATTGGTTATTGTAGTGCTCAATAGGCGTTTTTTGGTCGCTTCAACTTTGTAGACTGAAATAGCGATCCCAGCGGCAGGGCAACCTTTAGCAGTATCTAGTACATGGGTGGTTAAATAACCTTCTGATTTTGACATTTAGACTATCCTTAAAGGTGTTGTAAATGATCTATTATAGCGCAATATTAAAGCACACTAGCGTCTTTATGCTCGCCGTTCTCACCGAATCATTGGCAATAAAGACTAATAATTGTATACAATAATAAATATAATTGTTTATATATATAGAAAGACATTGTAGATCGGGCTAAAGATATACTTAATCTACCCTCTTGTTTACAACAAATCTCGCGTTTTCTGCTGTTGACCCCCGGCAAACATAGAGATCCAGGGATAAAGTAATTTGAGGGATCTTTTAAGCAAAATAGATCGATAGCAAACACTTAGCCACTATGAACAGGACATATATGACAACGCCTCACTACCCGAGAAATTTACTAGGCTATGGAGAAACACCACCTCATCCACAGTGGCCCGGCAACGCTAAAATTGCAGTGTCTTTTGTGTTGAACTACGAAGAAGGTGGCGAGCGTTGCCTATTACATGGTGATAGTGAGTCTGAAGCTTTTTTGTCAGAGATCCCCGGTGCGACCCCGCTCACTGGGCAACGTAATTTAAGCATGGAATCTTGTTATGATTATGGCAGTCGCGCGGGCGTTTGGCGGTTGCTGCGCCTGTTTAAAAAACAGCAAATTCCGCTCACAGTGTTTGCGGTGGCGATGGCGTTAGAGCGCCACCCTGAGGTTGCAAAAGCAATACAGCAGGCGGGTCATGAAATATGCAGTCACGGCTACCGCTGGATTGATTATCAAAACTTAAGCAAAGAGCAAGAGCGACAACATTTAAACAAAGCCATCGCCATCATTGAACAAATAACCGGAGAGCGACCGCTGGGTTGGTACACTGGTCGCAATAGTCTTAACACTCGCCCTTTGATAATGGCTGAAGGCGGTTTTTTATACGACAGTGATGCCTATGACGACGACCTCCCCTACTGGGTAGATAATCAAGGCAAAGGCCACTTGGTAATACCTTATACTTTGGACGCCAATGACATGCGTTTTGCCACCGCCCAAGGTTTTAATAGCGGCGATCAATTTTTTAGTTATCTTAAAGACAGTTTCGATACTTTATATGAAGAGGGTGATACTAGCCCTAAAATGATGTCAATAGGTTTACATTGTCGTCTTGCAGGCCGACCTGGACGTATCGCTGCATTGGCAAGATTTTTGGACTATGTAAAAAGTCACGATGAAGTATGGATAACTCGACGGTTAGACATTGCCAAACACTGGCATCAACATCATCCTTATTCAAGGAAAAGCTGTTAACTTAAACGCAATTTAGTGACTTCAAGCGAGTATTTTTCTAACCAGTGTAAATCAAAAACTTGCCCTTTATGCTGTAGTAAAGTCACATATTCAGGTTAAAACTATTGAATACAATGCAGGCATTTACAATGACAGACCTTTTTAAGCACAAACCAAGTGAAATGAATGAGCGCCGCTTCGTCGCTGTTTTTGGTGATGTATATGAACACTCTGAGTGGATAGCACGCACTACCTATGAAGCCGGCATTACAGAACATCACAACAGCATCAGTCACTTATACGAAACGATGAGTAATGTATTGGCCGCGGCAAGTGATAGCGAAAAATTAGCACTGATTAATGCCCACCCAGACTTGGCCGGAAAAGCGGCCATCGCCGGTGAACTAACGGATGCCTCGACTGATGAACAAGCGAGCGCAGGTATTCATCATTGCACCGAAAGTGAATTTACACGTTTTAGCCAGTTAAATGCTCAGTACAAAGCCAAATTCAAATTCCCTTTTATTATGGCCGTTAAAGGCAGTGACAAACATAAAATTCTCACAGAATTTACCCGACGTATTGAGAATACTCATCGACAAGAGTTTGATCAAGCCCTGACAGAAATCAACAAAATTGCACGCTTAAGACTCTCATGCTTATAACTCTATAAGCTAGATGACACAATAACAGACCTTAGCGCTAGTACTTTTGCGTCACAGGCCATTAGACAGAAGTGATGATACATGACCGACAATTCAGCTAGCGCCAGCCATTCTACTGATAGTGACTTTCAAAAATATTTAAACCTTGCCGACGCCCGCTTAGGCAGTAAGGTTATCGCCGTCACTGATGACTGGTTTGCCGATGCAAACCGGATGCTGGCACCTACCCCAGCGCTGTGGAAGGAAGGTATTTTTGATGATAATGGCAAGTGGATGGATGGATGGGAGTCTAGGCGTAAACGTTTTGAAGGCTACGATCACGCGGTGATTGAACTCGGTGTTCACGGTGTGATTAAAGGTATTGAAATAGATACGTCTTTCTTTACCGGTAATTTCCCGCCCTCTGCCTCATTAGAAGCCTGCTATTGCCCTAGCTACAGCCCCGATCAGAATACACACTGGGTGGAAATATTAGCCGCTGTTGATTTACAAGGTGATAGTCAACATTTTCACGCCATTGAAGACAGCCAAGCTTACAGTCATCTAAGATTGAATATTTTCCCCGACGGTGGCATCGCGCGTTTGAGAGTCCATGGAATACCCCATCTCGACTGGGCTTCAAAAGCTAAAGACCAAGTCATAGATCTGGCTAGTTCTATCCACGGTGGTCGCGCACTGGCCTGTTCAAATCAGCACTTCGGTCATATGAGCAATATTCTCAACCCAGGTAGAGGCGTCAATATGGGTGATGGCTGGGAGACTGCGAGACGTCGTACCCCAGGTTTCGACTGGGTAATCGTGGCCTTAGGTAACCAAGGTCGACTCTCTAAAATTGTTATTGATACATTGCACTTTAAAGGTAACTATCCCGATAGTTGTTCTATTCAAGCCGCCAATGTCAAAGGCGGCACTGATGAGCAAATAGAAACCCAAAGTTTATTTTGGCAAGAGCTACTGCCCTCACAAAAATTATCCATGCACGCAGAACATGAATTTGCCCTTGAAATAAAGGATGTTGGACCAATTTCCCATGTCAGGCTCAATATTTTCCCCGATGGAGGCGTCAGTAGAATGCGACTGTTCGGCCTTATCTGTCAGGAGAATGACTAATGGCTACAGATAAATTGGTGCATGTGATTCGACCACAAAAGCTCACCAAAGCGGCATTCGCGCCTTATGGCGATGTCATCGAAACCGCTGAAAGCGACTTTTTTATGATTAACAACGACAACACCCAGCGCTTTCATCAATTAGCCGCCGTCGACTTAGCGACTGCTGAAGATAAGGCGATTATCAGTATCTTTCGGGCAAAAAGCCTAAAGATGCCGCTGGCAATTAGTATGCTCGAGCGACATCCACTGGGTAGCCAAGCGTTCATACCGCTGAAACAAAATGCTTTTTTAATCGTCGTTGCAGCCGCTGAAGGCTCTCCTCAGTCTGGGCAAATCAAGGCCTTTATTACTGATGGGAAACAAGGCATCAACTATCATAGAGGGGTCTGGCATCACCCTATTGTGTGCTGCGAAGCCGAAGATGATTTCCTGGTGGTTGACCGTGCCGGTGAAGGCAACAATTGTGATGAGTATTTCTTTGCAGACAATGTCAGTATTAGCTTAGCGCCATAGTCTCTTTTGACTTTTTCAGAAAAAACTCAGCACTGAGATGTAAGTTAAGTTTAAGTTTGTAATCAAGATTAATTATCGACAGGAGATAGCAATGGATCCCCATTACACTGAGTGGCTGAATTTAGCCATACGCTGGGTACATATGATTACCGGGATTGCCTGGATTGGAGCCTCCTTTTACTTCGTTTGGTTGGAAAACCACTTAGATAGAAGAGCGCCTAAAGAGGGACTAGCCGGTGATCTGTGGGCAATTCACGGCGGCGGTATTTATCATTTAGAAAAATACCAACTGGCTCCCCCGACGATGCCGGAAAATCTCCACTGGTTTAAATGGGAGGCATATGCAACTTGGCTCTCCGGTATGGCATTACTCAGTGTCGTCTATTACTTCAATGCACAACTTTATTTAGTTGCCCCAGGCTCTGACCTAAGTCCGATAGCCGCTATCGCTATCGGTATTGCCAGCTTAATCATTGGCTGGATTACTTACACCTTTTTGTGTGATTCAGCGCTAGGTAAAAAGCCCCTGTTACTTGGCATTATTTTGTTTTTACTGTTGGTGATCGCGGCGTGGGGGTTGTCACAATTGTTTAGTGGCCGCGGTGCCTTTATCCATGTCGGCGCTATTATTGGCACTATCATGGTGGGTAATGTGTTTTTCGTTATCATGCCGGTTCAACGCGACATGGTCGCCTCCATGAGTGTCAAGAAAACACCTGATCCAAGCCTACCAGCAAAAGGTTTATTACGCTCCAGGCACAATAATTATTTCACTTTGCCGGTCTTATTCATCATGATCAGCAGTCATTTTCCAAGTACTTTTGGCCACACTTATAACTGGGCCGTGTTAGCGGCGTTATCGATTATAAGTGTGATGGTTCGCCACTATTTCAATACCCGCCATCTCAACCAAAAATACGCTTGGACAATTCCCGCAGCAGCCCTGGGGATGATCTGCTTGGCATTTATCGTCTCACCGACTAAAACGTCAACCTCAAGTCAGTTAGAGCCCGTTGCAGGTGGCGTAACCGACACTCTAAATCCAGTGGCAGTGGCGAATACGCACAATTCTTTCAATAAGATACAAACCATTATTGAAAAGCACTGCACAACTTGTCATAGCCAAACGCCGTCAAGCCCTCTGTTCTCTGCAGCACCGGCTGGGGTTATGTTAGATACGCCGCAACAAATAAAGTTGTTAGCACCTAACATATACGCCCAATCGGTCGCCTCCATTGTGATGCCCTTGGGAAACATTACCAAAATGACCGAGCAAGAGCGCGAGCTATTGGGTCAATGGATCATTAAAGGCGCCAATATTGAGTAAATCAGCACCAGTGAGGGAAGTAGCGCATACCGGTTATTTTCCCTGCGCGGTCTCACACACTGATAGTCCTAGCATCAGCAGTTGAATAACTTTTTATTGTGCGAGAAAAAGTAGAAAAGTGGTAGTGGCTTCACCGGCGAGTGAAATATTATCCTTTTCAATGTCAACTCTATGGCTAATATTAACTCTCCGTTATTTTAGGTTTCGACGCATCATCCAAATAAAAAACACACCGCCGATTAATCCGGTAATAATGCCTATTGGCAACTCTTGTGGCGAGATTAATTTTCTAGCCACAATGTCTACTATGACCAAAAATATGGCTCCATAAATCGCCGAAAAAACAATTAGGTGACGGTTATCAGCACCGACGAAAATACGCAGTATGTGTGGAATCATTAAACCAACAAAACCTATAGCGCCAGAAAACGCCACCATCACGCTGGTGAGTAATGCGGTAAAAACAAATATACGCAACCTAAATTTTGCTACATTAATGCCTAGGGTTGCCGCCATTTCTTCACCTGCCATCAACGCATTGATGTTACGACTATTAAGGTTAAACCAAGTAAAGCAGAGAATAAAAATTGACAGTGGATAAATCAAATCCTTCCACTGTGCCAAACCCAGCCCACCTAACATCCAGAACATCACATTGTGCGCGGCGCGGTGATCGCCCATAAAAATAAGTAAATTTGCAGCAGACATAATCACAAAAGAGACGGCAACCCCTGACAGTACTAATCTATTAGGATCTAAAAAACCCGCCTGACGGGCCACAAAGATAACCATCGCAATCGAGCCTAAAGCGCCTAGAAAGGCAAACAGTGGCAGTGTGATAGGACCAAAAATCAAACCTAGATGCATAATCGCCGCGATGGCGCCGAATGCCGCCCCAGAGCTGACCCCAAGCAAATGTGGGTCTGCTAGTGGATTGCGCGTTGCCGTCTGCAAGACACAGCCTGTTACCGCTAAACCTGCTCCCACCAGTGCGCCCAGAATTGCCCGTGGAAAACGTATTTGCCAAATAATATTTTGCTGGCCAGTGGTCCAATCCAAATTTAGTAAGGTTTTAGTAAATAGCTCAGGAAAAAGTTGATTTAGCACTATCCCCCAACTTACATCCATCGCTATATTGGCTGTACCTGTGCTCACTGCAATACTCAATACAATCGCTAAAAAAGTCAGCCCGATACAAATTTTTTGAGTGAATGTCATGGAGGTTTCAACGCTAATTAGTCATCAATAATTTATCTAAAGGCCTATTAAAATGGTTGAGCAGATGCACTAGCAATTATGTTGCCCAGTGGCTCTAACCTTTGAGAGAGCAGTTTAGAACGTAAAGGTTTTCAATAACTTTTTGATCGCTTTTATATTGCGCGGACCTGGGGTTGCCTCATCGTAATCTAAGACGACAAAGCGGTTATTTTTTACCGCCGCAACATCGTCAAATGCTGGATTGTTTTTGATAAACGAAATTTTTTGCTCCGCCGTCACATCGCCATAATCAATAATAACGATCACTTCTGGATTGCGCTCTATCATTGACTCCCACCCTAATTGCACCCAGCTTTTTTGAACATCATCCATAATATTCTTACCGCCTGCCTCCTCAATTAGCGCCGTCGGCATGGCAAATTTTCCTGCACTGAAAGGTTTGTCTTCGCCGCTGTCGTAAACAAATACGCGGGTTGGCTGCTGTTTAGTGGGGCTTGAGGCTTGCGCCTCTTCAAGCTCAGCCCTATAACCTGCTATCAATATTTCGGCTCTATCAGAGACACCAAATATTTTTCCAAGATTGCGCAAGTCATGGTATAAATCGTCTAAAGAAATCTTGTTGCGGGCCATTATATGAATACAAGATTCGTTCAACTCGTAACTTTTAATCCCAAATTTTGCCAATGACGCAGGTGTCACATCGCCGCCTACTTTAAAGCCGTAGTTCCAGCCTGCAAAATAAAAATCCGCATCGGCATTTAATAGCACTTCTTGGGTTGGATATTTCTCTGACAACTGCTCTAATTCACCCAAACCTTCGATTAGTGAAGCACTTAAGTTATTCCAACCAGTTACACCCGTGTAACCGACCATGCTATCTCTTAATCCAAGGACCAACAACATTTCCGTAATGTTTACATCATTGGAAACTACTCGTTGAGGCGCCCGATCAAAAGTGACTTTGCGATCACAAGAATCTATCGTCACCGGATAGTCGCCAGCGACCGCTAAAATGCTAAACAAATACACAGTCAAACCTAACAAACTAGATTGTATGGTGGGTTTCATCAAAAATATCACAAATTATTCCTCTATCAATCTAACGAATCATCAGAAGTATGCCTCAAGGTAAATTTCGAGGTCTATTCAAGCTTATTTATCAGGTATTTAATTACGCCAAGGTTATTCTGTGCATTAAATACCTTATAGAACAGTCTCACTGCTCATTAATGCGCTTATCTTTGACAAAGTTAATCCAGTGTATATTGAAAAAACTTGGTCTTCAGGGGCTTGTTCTCACTGACTGTGCAGTTAACCCCATAGGCTTGTTTTATGGTCGTTGGGGTAAGCACTTTATCGACATGTCCATGCGCTAGGACTTGTCCTTGGTTGAGCAGTAAAATTCGATCACAGTAATTCGCGGCGATATTCAAGTCGTGCAAGGTAATAATGATGGTGATGCCTAAATTGGCAATCATTTGCATTATTTCTAATTGATGGCGAATGTCTAAGTGGTTTGTCGGCTCATCCAGTATCATAATTTCAGGTTGTTGTACTAAAGCGCGGGCAAGATACACCCGTTGTTTTTCTCCACCTGACAAATCTAAAAACAAGCGTTTCTCGAATGATTCCAGAGATAACTGTTGGATAGTAGAGTCTATAATATCAATATCATTTTGGCTTTGCCCACCGAACATTCGGTAGTAAGGCGTGCGTCCCATTTCAATAATTTGCCGAACATTTAAAGCAAATTCTGCAGGGCTTTCCTGTAAAACAACGGCAACTTTCTGGGCGAATTGTTGAGCAGACATATGCCATATATTTTGCGTATCAAACAAAACCTGACCTTTATTGGGCTTGTGCACTCTGTACAGACACCGCAATAAACTCGACTTTCCCGCACCATTGGCACCGACAATACCGAGTATTTTATGCTGCTGGATATCAAAACTTATATTGTGTAATAAAGGTGTTTCAATATTGGGTCCCCAAGACAAGTTTTTAACTCGCATAACCTGTTTGGGTGGCGTAAAGACGAGTGGAGCACTGTTGGTTTGCGTATTAGTCTGGGCCATTTTCTACTCGATAACATTGATGGCGACAGAAAAAGGAGACATTGGACAAAGTGATCCTGTACTTCCCTTCCTGGAACACCCCGTCCAGTGGTTAATGCGTAATTGGCAGGTCTCCTGACTTACATATCATCAATAGCCTCTGGCCTTCCCAAGCAAAAAACTCAGTGGCATCTACCTAATTTTTTTGACTCTTTATAATAAAAAAACGAGTTCAAAAAATGATTAGGGCTATCTACATGTTAACAGTTGCGGGGGCAGTTAAGGATTCGTTGACACTCACCTTATTCCCTTTTAATTCAAAAAATAGGCAACATGCGAACCAGTCTTGTACGCCACTGGCATAGAGAGTATTGCGAAATATAGGCATCGATTACAGGCGTTCAAGTCGCCCTACAAAAATTGATGAAACAAGATCGGTTTACTCTATATGCCTCCAAGGGTCAGCTTATAAACGGCCAACCACTGGTCAGTTAATTGCTAAGGACGGATGATTAAACTGCGCTATCTTTCGCGTATTGAGCCGCTTTAATCCCGCAGATAAAATACAAGGCTTATTCGTACGTTCCCTATGCTTTAGAAACCATATACTAAAGCGCAAAGTATATTAATCAGACATTTGTTGTCAATAGTTGATTTGATCACAAGTGATTTTTATTCTCTATTGCTCGTGTGTGCTTAAAACTAACCTAGATCTGTTAGCGCCGCTTTGAAGTACTGTCCAATGCAGCCCTGGGATAACTAAACAATCAGCTAAGAGGGTATACGTAACACCAATGGTACCTCCACAATAGGTATTTGAGGATGTGATTTATTTTGTGTAACTATTGGCTTAAATCTGAATCATTGACTCGACCTCAGCATCGAATAAAAACTATTGATCTTAGATCCGATAGTAATATATTAAGAGATTGAATTTTTTGCTGCGCTGCCGACGAGTTCTCACCATTTTGCAGGGCGGCGTGTAAATGAGATTGGGAGTTAAAATAGTGACGCTGCAAAATATGCAGTAAATCTTGCGCTGAAATTCCGCAAACCCTGTCTTTTACTGATATTTTATACTCTCGTTTTCAACCGTGTAATCAATACAGACATTAACCCTGCACCGCCTCTTAAAAGAACTTTAAAAATTGTTCTATATCAATCTTTTATCTTTTATCACAAGGTGCTGTTCAGTTAACACTTTAGGAGGAAAATATCATGTTCGGTATTAATCCATATGCCTTTGAGACACTTTGGCCAAGTTTGTTAGGTATCCTTGCAATATCTGCTGGTATGATCTGGGAGGCCTTAACAGTTAGAATCTTGATTAGACAAGAGCAGGAACGTTAGCCTATATACAGAGGTTTTCGAGAGTTTTTTTTCGAGCATGGCCACCTCTCGTAAAAACCTCTGATAATTTTAAGTAGAGTGCAAATTTGTGACTGGCATCCTGTAGCTTATTATCTAGATTTCGATCCTTGATTGGCAAAGCTACTCCCTATAGTTGACACGCTATAAGCCTTTTATAACTGAGGCGAACGGCTTTCTCTAAATTGCAAACTCGCCAATTGATTATAAAGCTCACATGTCTTGAGTAATTCTTGATGAGTCCCTATTGCTATAATTTCACCTTCATCCATCACCATTATCTTGTCTGCATCGAGAATGGTCGCCAATCTATGGGCAATGATAAAAGTAGTGCGCCCATGCATCAAATGACCCAGCGCCGCCTGTACTTTGGACTCACTTTGCGCATCTAAAGCACTGGTCGCCTCGTCTAAGAGTAAGATCCGTGGATTTTTCAAGATAGCTCTGGCAATGGCTATTCGCTGCTTTTGGCCACCACTCAAACGCACGCCCTTCTCACCTAGATAACTAGCATATTGATTGGGCAATTGCATAATAAAACCGTGCGCATTGGCGGCTTTTGCAGCGTCCATTACCTCTTCATCACTGGCCGTTGGGCATCCGTAACGAATGTTGTAGCTAACGTCAGAGCTAAATAGCACAGGTTGTTGAGGCACTAGCGCCATTTGCTCGCGCAGTTCATGATGCTCCAAATCTTTTAGATCCATATTATCGAACAGCACTTGCCCTGATTGAGGATCATAAAAACGTTGAATTAACTCAAAAAGTGTCGATTTACCCGCACCTGATGGCCCGACTAAAGCGACATTTTCACCCGGTTTTATACTGAAGTGTATATTTTTCAATGCCGGCTGATTTTCTCTCGAAGGGTAAAAGAAATTAACCTTGTTAAATGACAGTTGAGCCTTTAGCCCTTGGGCAGGTCTGAGCCCAGTGCCCGCTGAAGTGATATCACTTTGGACTCTTAACAACTCAACTAATCTATCACTTGCCCCTGCAGCGCGCTGCAAATCACCCCAGACTTGGGAAATAGTGGAAACCGAACTGGCTAGTAAGATGGCATAAAATACAAAGGCACCAAGTTGACCGGCACTCATGTCACCAGAGATAACCGCACTGCCACCCAACCACAACATACTCGCCACAGATGAGAACACTAAGAATAATACCGCGGCGATTAAGAGTGCACGCTGTTTTATCCGCAACTTTCCGACTTCAAAGGAGTTTTCAGCTTCTGTAGCAAAAGCCGCCATTTCATATTTTTCTCTGGAATAACTTTGTACGGTTTTTATTTGCTGAATTATTTCTCCCGCGTAGGTACCTACATTTGCCACTGTATCTTGGGTTTTCTTCGATAGCTCTCGCACTCTTCGACCAAAGATAAAAATCGGCAGCAGTACAATAGGTACCGTTATAAAAACGATCATCGTAAGCCAGGCATCCGTCAGTAATAACATAATCAGCGCACCAGCAAACATCAGCACACTGCGCAGCGCCATCGACATAGATGAACCTATGATGGTTTGTAAAAGTGTCGTGTCGGTAGTTAAGCGCGACATAATCTCACCGCTTAAATTGGTTTCGTAATAACTAGGATGCAGTTCAACGAGGTGATTAAACACCGCCTTTCTTATATCGGCACAGACTCGCTCGCCTAACCATGATACGAGGTAAAATCGAGTGTAAGTGCCGAACGCCATCAATACAGTGAGGACTAATATCACTAGCGTTGTCTGATTGAGTTGACTATTGGATTGCGCGACAAAACCATTGTCAATCATCATTTTAAGCCCTTGCCCAAGTGATAATGTAATACCCGCTGTAAACACTAGTGCCAACATAGCCAACAACATAGTGCGCCGATAAGGCAACGCAAAAGAAAACAACATGAACAACGTAGATTTATAACCTTTAATCGATGACTTGGCTAAGGCTGCAGGTTTAACTTGTGACATAGGTCATTCTCAAAGATGAAAAATTAATATTTTTAATAGCTTATAACAACTATTTAATAATTTTATAGCCTATATTAAAAATCAGCCATTAAAGCTGAGGTAGCCAGAATTAACGATGGTTAGGGATAGCATCACTTTCACTAGGCAAATTTTCTACCTTAACCAGCGCAAGATCAGCCTTGCAGAGAAGGAGACAAAAACCATAAGTACCCTTGTATGATTATTGTTCGATAGAAGTGGTCAGCGTAAACCAGTAGCTTAATATACGCTAATGTACAGACCAGTTTAATGCTACTTAATTTATCACTGAATTAATAGCGAAACTCTTTCGGAGAAGCCCGATAAAGCAACAAAAAGCACTGACATGAAGCGCATTTTTAGCAGACGATTAAACCAGAAAGAGCCCAGAATATCGCCACATTCTTGTTTTTCTCAGAAGATTGGCGTTAAATCCGACAGGCTCCCTAATGCAGGATTAAAATAGCTAAACATAGGATGAGACCTTTACACTAAGTACCTCACGAGTCGCTCGCAAAACCCTCTGTAGACTATCGATCTGCCTTTCGCGTATTTGACGGGTTAACTTGCGCTACGTTAATATAGCCAACTTAAACGCATGTCCCTACACTATTATTAATTTTTGCTGTGCCTTTATCCTAAATTCGACAGTTAGGCGCGAAGAAGCTTTGCTATATATTGGTGTGCAAAGGAGATTAGTAAATCTCGTGGTCACCTTAATGGTGATGATACATTTTTCTAGTTTTCTAGTTGCATCAAAAGTTTGTGCAGATTCTCTTGATTCGACTGCCAAATTTAGGTTTATGTTTAAAGCGCTTAAAAACTCGCTAACTTGCCACAGCCTAGGTAAAATGCGCTCATTTACCCTTTGAGATAAGCCTGTGTTAAAGCGATTCCCACTCGAGTATTCACAAAACTGCACAGAGTTATTTGCGCGTGTGCGCCACTTAGGTCAGGCTGTATTGTTGGACAGTGGATTTCCTAGTTGCCAGCGCGGCCGTTTTGATATTATCAGTGCCGGGCCCATCGCACAGCTTTGTTACAAAAACGGCCAATTGTCGGGCACTAACTTACCTTTTGACCCCAGTGTTATCGATGACCCTTTTACCGCCCTTTCGCTGTTACAAACCTATGCAAAGCAGCAGACCAGCAGTGTGCGTTTTTTAGATAATACTTTGCCTACCACACCTTTTTGCGGTGGCCTTTTAGGCCATTTTAGCTATGATTTAGGCCGTTGTATCGAGGATTTGCCGAGTATTGCAGTTAATGATATCGAACTGCCTGAAATGCACATGGGACTCTATGCTTGGGCGATAATCATTGATCATCAAACAATGCTAAGTTATGTGGTTGGCTGCGATTTAATTGATTCTGCTGCGTTCTCAAGCCTTTGTGACAGGCTCTGTGCGAATGATAGCCCCCCCCGAGAAAGCCCAAATTTTAAGTTAAAAAAACGCTTTAAAAGTAATCTGGATGCCGATTACTATGCCGCCAGCTTAGACAAAATAGACCAATATATTTTAAGCGGAGACTGCTATCAAGTTAACTTTGCTCAGCGCTTCTCGGCTCAATGTGGAGGCGACCCGTGGCAAGCTTACCTGAAATTACGCGGCGCAGCGCCGACCCACTTTTCTGCCTTTATAGAGACTGATCAGGGGGCAATACTTTCGCTTTCCCCCGAACGTTTTCTCAAGGTTAACTGCGCTGGCCAGGTGATGACGCAACCGATTAAAGGCACCCAGCCGCGCGCTTTTGACCCACAGCAGGATGCCATTAACAAAGAATATTTAATCAATTCTGAAAAAGATCGCTCAGAAAATTTAATGATTGTCGATCTCATGCGCAATGACATTTCAAAAAGTTGTGAGCTCCATAGTGTAGAAGTACCCGCTTTATTTGCCATTGAAAGCTACCAGAATGTTCACCATCTGGTGAGCACAGTGACGGGTCAATTGGACCCCAAAAATGATCCTATTAGCTTATTGCGCAATTGCTTTCCCGGAGGATCAATTACAGGTGCGCCTAAAATTAGGGCAATGGAAATCATCGATGAGCTAGAGCCTCATAGGCGCAGTATCTACTGCGGCAGTATCGGTTATTTAAGTTTATGTGGCCAAATGGACACCAGCATTACGATTCGTACTTTGCTGGTAGAAAAAGATACAATCTATTGCTGGGCCGGTGGTGGCATAGTCGCCGACTCTCAAATCGATGCGGAGTATCAAGAGACCTTCGACAAAGTCAATAACCTGCTGAACGCGTTAGAATCAATCTAAAGGCTAAATTTTAAGTGGTTTACAGAGGCGTTATGTATAGAAACAGCCCGCGGCTATCAAAAAATCAACGTCTACGCGCTGTTTATAAGCTCATATATTGGCCGTGTAAAATTCACAATTAGGCCTCACTAAGAGATCAAATAGGCAAAGCTATTGATCCACAGACTGATTTTACACTAGGAATCGCCCCGACGCGTTTTGGGCTTGTTCAATGCGGGCTTAGACAGTGATCATTCTCCTGCCTCAGGTTAATAACTTATTGATGTACGTAGTCAGTACATCGAGAGCCACTTGGTTTTGACCACCGACCGGAATGATCACGTCGGCGTGTTTTTTGCTCGGCTCAATAAATTTGTAAAAAGACGGTCTTACGGTATCTTCATACTGCTGTATAACAGAGTCCATTGTTCTTCCACGCTCACCGACATCACGTTTCAAACGACGGATAAAACAAAAGTCTAACGCAGTATCTACATAAATTTTAGTATCAAACAATTTGCGTAAGCGACGGTGTGTAAACAACAATATGCCTTCAATTATGATCACTTTCTTAGGCTCTTGTCTGACATTGTCGGCATAGCGGGTATGGTTTACAAAATCGTACTGCGGTATTTGCACACTTTCACCGGCGATCAAGGCCTCTATGTGATCACAAAGCAAATCAAATTCTTTAGACTTCGGGCTGTCATAGTTAACTTGGATACGTTCTTGCATACTCAGATGATCTTGACAGCGATAATAAGAATCTTCACAAATCAGACCGATATCAGCATTCCCTGTATTAATAACTTTTTGTATTAAGGTGTTGGCCAACAATGTCTTACCCGATGCAGAGGCACCGGCAATGCCAATAATAATTGTCTTTCGGGGCATGAATATTCCAAGAATTAAAAACAGAATGATTAGATAAAATATCAGCTAAAAGCTGTTTATATCGCATAGCCTTAAAAACACCTATGCTAACATAGCTTTACATCATTGCATCGATCAACTCAAAATCGACATACGCTAGCTTATTCGAAAGTGCCTTTGATGCGCATTTCGCCGGCCCGCTTATGCCATCGACCTAAAGCTAGCACATCACTAATGTGCATATTATCATCGAGCACTATGATGTCTGCATCATAACCTACCCGTACTTGGCCTTTATGCTTTAAGCGTAACAGATCCGCCACATTGCGGGTCAGCATAGGTAAAATATCCGTTAAGCTTAGCTGTAGTTTTAAGGCGGCGATCAACGTTTCATGTAAAGTTTGTGCCCTGCCAAAATCCATACTCAGTAAATTACCACCGCGGTCAAAATTGGGCAGACAGCCACCGCCATCGGAGCTCAAGGTAATGCGCTCTAGTGGTAATTTTTGCTCAATGGCAATCGCCACCGCTTCGGCCGCCTCCCAGCCATCAGCAGAGGTTCCCTCTGGGAAAGCCGTAATATCAATGTAGCAACCTTTTTTAACCAATTCACAGGCACTGGCAAAGAGCGGTTTATTGCGGTTTACGTGCGTAGGATTAAAGGTTCTAGCGGGAATTTCTGTTTCTGCTAACGCACGCTCTATAAGCTCTAACTTGCGATCGCCGTCACCTAGATGAAAGTGAATGACACCGGCCTTTTTGGTCATTAAACCGCCCACATGAGCTTCACTTGCCAATCTCACCACTTCTTCAAAGGTGGGCTGACTAGATCGATGGTCACTGATCGCAAACTCACCGATGCCAATCACAGGATCCAAAAATACGATGTCTTTTTTAGCGCTGCCGATCAAGGTTGTCAGTGGATAATGGTATCCCCCCGTCCAGCAATAGGCACTCAACCCCTCTTCTCGCAGACCATAAGTACGTGCGACTAAGTTTTCGATACTCCTTGTCGTGTCATCAGTGCCTAATAGGCCGACGACAGTCGTCACACCCCAGCGGGTAAAATCACTGATCGGAACCGGTGGGACTTGTGTGGCAAAACCTACTTCACCGCCACCACCTGTAACATGGGCGTGAGCATCGATGAAGCCGGGCACGAGTTTCGACCCTTTTAAATCAACGATATCTACTGTTAGCTGGCTAGGTAAGCTGATTTCAGAATCGCTAATATCAACAATTTTGCCCCCGGCAATCAGGATATTACGCAAGCCAATATGTTCAGGGTTATAGAGATCGGCGTTTTTTAAATATATCAAAATGTATCCTTGAGGGTTTGATTATCTTCACGCGACATAGTCTAATCTAGATCCGCTGATGACGTTTAATTATGATGAATAACCTAGCATAATTTGTTGCTTGTGCAAGCGGGATTTGCGCTCAATGAAGGGATCCAATAAGGCTGTATCTAAATCTTCTTGAACTCTGGGATAACGTGGGTTTTGTCTATCATTTAACATCCTGTGCTGCCAGCCTTGGGTGAGTTCGATAAAGTCATCGCAGAATTCACTAGAGTATTCTAGGCATCCAGCTAAAATAACATCTAAGTAGCTGAACACCACTGGAAATTTTTGACAGGGCTGAACAATAGTCTCTGCTTGATAGAGCCAGATTTTAATATCACTGCCCGGACCTGCTAACAAGATTTGGCTGCTGTCGTAAAAGTTAATCGAGTGCAAATCCACTAGTACTCTTTGATAGCCCTTTTCTCTTTCGTCAAATTGCTTGAGTTCAGACCCTTGAACTTCAACTAAGACACCATTACAGGCCCCTGATATATCGGCAAGCACCACCACTGAACTCATCCCATAGTGGCTGGATATCTTAGACCAGTGGCGCACAAAACCAGAGATTTTAACCGCCACAGCCGCTCCTGTTTCACCGGTTACCTGCCTCGATATACTGTTAATTAAACTGCCATAACCAAAAATAAAATGCCGTGAAGATGTAGTCAAAACTGTCCCTTAAATGAAAAAAATGAAAAATCCAGCCTGTCAGGCTCTGGTAATAAATCAGTTTATACTAACCAAGCTTTATATAAACCAAAAATACTAATTATCAATAGAGCAGAGCCGACAACACGATAAAAGATAGGTGTACTCGCATTAACCAGCTTACTGTGCAACATTTGCCCGAGTATATGGCCTATTGTGACTAAAGGTAATAACCACAAATGATGAATCCACTGAAAATCGACACCCGCCAAACCAAAAGCTGTAACTTTGATCAAGACCAGAATAAACCAGAGCACGAACAAGGTATCTCGCAACTTCTCCTTGGCGACATGACTTGAAAATACCGCGACAATTAACGGTGCACCTATGAGTGAAGTACCGCTCACGTAGCCGCCGAGTATTAAGAAAAAAGCATCTAAATACTGATTATTACTTTTAAAAGGCCGATTAATCACATAGCCAACGGCATAAATAATTACAACCAAAAATATAATACTTGTCATAAGCTTGGGCGGCATTGTTAATAAACCAAAAACACCTATTAACTTAGGCACTATCATAATCATTAGGCCTATTTTTAAATACCGCCAATCAACCGTAGACACATTATCTTGCCTCGCCCTGCCCCTATTCAGATTACGATAATTGTTAAAAGCCATCCAAGATGAAAAAATCAGTAAATGAACCGCGATTAACGGCAAAAACAAGACCGGATCGTTGTGGATAAGTAACAGGAAAGGCAGAGCTAACACAGAGCCACCAAAACCAAGTCCCGATCTTACAAAACCACTCCAGACAAAAACCAGACCAATTAAGGCTAGCTGTAACGGTGCTAACTGCTCCATTTATTACCTATTATGTTAAACACTTTATTCTACACGCTTAAAATACTCATTTATTCCAGTAAACTCCGCTGTTGCAATTGTTCACGCCGCGTTTTTACTTCATTTATTAGCATCGATAGATACCTCTAACAATCTGATTTTTCTCAGTCGATTAGCGTTGAGTTCGACAGGTTTCTTGGGTGTCTGTTATTGATGCATATGTTATTGATGTGCGCTGATAAGTTTTTTGAGCATTTGCAACGGGTGTTGTAGTTGCTTGTCATCCATTCGTTTAACTTGGCTGCGGCACGAATAGCCAGTGACTAAGATTTCAGCAGAGGATTGTGGATTATTAACCACTTGCTGCCAACTCATATTGTAGATTGATTTAGAGTTTTCGATGTTGTCAGTTTCATGGCCGTAGGTACCTGCCATACCACAACAACCTACTGACTCTATAGTCAATGTTTGGCCTAAGGCGCTAAAGATTTGCTGCCACTGTTTATTACTCGCTGGCGCCGAGGTTTTCTCTGTGCAGTGGCTCAGCAGTCGATACTGCTTAGACGGTAGTTTGCTCGCCAACTTTTCCAAATCTTGTGCTTTATCAATTAACCACTCTTGTAACAGAAGCACAGGTGGTGTCTCTATGCCTGCTGTTTTATATTCTTGACGGTAAGTTAATGTCATTGAAGGATCTATACCAATCAGCGGAATATCCAAGGCAGAAAATTGGCTTAACATACGGCTATTTTTAAGAGCATTCTTGGCGAACGCATTTAAAAAGCCGTGAACATGCAAAGGTTTACCATTTGGCTTAAACGGCGCGATAGTCACGCTATAGCCTAAGACCATTAGAAAATCACATATATCTAACACCAGTTGGGTTTCGAAATAACTGGTGAAAGCATCTTGCACTATGACTAAGGTTTTTGCGCGTGCCGATCTGGATAAAGCGCTGAGCTCCAATGCTGATGCAAGCTTTATCCCGCGGTTTTGCAAGCCCTGCTTTAAAGTCAGCGATGAGAGACGAGGACTGTCTTTAACGCCCAGTTTTTCCAGGGCACGTTCGCCTATTCTTGAGCTAATCAGGAGATTATAAAGGCTGGGCACTCGCACCCATAAAGGGATCAAATACTCTAAACTAGCGACTAAGTAGTCTTTTATAGGCCTTTGATAACGCTGGTAATAGTGCGACAAAAAACGAGATCTAAAGTCTGGCACATTGACTTTTATAGGACATTGAGCAACACAAGATTTACAGGCCAAACAGCCCATCATTGCCTCGTGGACTTCATGGGAAAAATCATAGTCCCCACGTTTTTTTGCCACGCTATTGACACATTTCTTAACTTGTTGACTGGCGCTCGCAACCAGCCCACTAAAAGAGACAGACCTTGGGCCAATCTTTGATGAATTATCTAGGCTGCAACCTTGCTGCTCGAGCATGTACAGCCATTGACGAATTAATGAGGCTCTGCCCTTAGGGCTATGCTTGCGCTCCCTCGTCACTTTCCACGAGGGACACATCGCATCATTAGGATCAAAGTTATAGCAGGCTCCATTGCCATTACAAAACATCGCCTGAGAAAACTCTTCACGTGCAGATCGGCTGATTTTTCGATCGTAATCGCCCCGGGTCGACACTTCATCAATTTTAAGGAGCTGTATGATTTGATCAGTGTCAGATTCAGGGTTAACAGACCTTGAGTTTAAAGGTGTGGCAATTTTGCCCGGGTTGAGCTGATTAAATGGATCAAAACAGGACTTTATACGTTGTATTTGAGGATAGAGCTCACCAAAAAATTCAGGGGAGTATTCAGACCTTACGCCCTTGCCGTGTTCTCCCCAAAGTAAGCCGTTATACTTCTGAGTCAACTTAACCACTTTGTCAGTGATAGGACGAATGAGAGCGGCCTGTGCTGGGTCTTTCATGTCGATGGCTGGTCTGACATGCAACACACCAGCATCGACGTGGCCAAACATCCCATAAGAGAGGTTATAGCTGTCCAATACTGCTCTAAACTCCATTATGAAATCTGCAAGATTCTCTGGAGGTACGGCAGTATCTTCGACAAAAGGTATAGGTCGCTCTTCACCTTTCGCGTTGCCTAACAGGCCAACTGCTTTTTTACGCATCGCCCATATTTTATTGATATTGGCGGCGCCTCTGACAATACTAAAGCCAAAACTTTTACCCGGTTCGTGCGACACAGAGGTTAAATGTTGCGCTAGCTGGCTAATTTTGAGGTCGAGTTCAGCTTCATTATCGCCTGTATATTCCACTAAATTTATGCCTAGGATTTCAGGCTCGGCGGCCGATTGCGGAAAATATTCTGTGACTGACTCCCAGACGATATCTGCCATGGCTAAGTTGAGCACTTTTGAATCAATTGTTTCAATCGACGTTGGCTGCCAGGTCATTAATTCCTTAGCATCGCGGAGAGAAGACTCGAAACTGTCGTACTTTATATTTACCAGTGTTGCAAATTTAGGAATCGCCAGTAGATTGAGCTTAGCTTCAGCAATGAACCCCAGCGAGCCCTCACTGCCACAGAGCACAGCATTAATATTGATTAAATGGTTGTCATCCCTGATATGCGCTAAATCATACCCCGTCAAACAACGGTTAAGTGCTGGAAATTTCTCGGCTATTAGTTCTCTGTGCTGTTTTTCGATGTCATCCAAAGTACGATATATATCGCCTATTTTACTCTTTTTCTTAGTGTACTCGGCTAAGCGCTGATCGCTAATAGGCTGGGATTGCAAAGTACTACCATCTAACAGCACTGTCGTTAAAGACAACACGTGATCTCGGGTTTTACCATACATACAACTGCCTTGGCCACTGGCATCTGTATTGATCATACCCCCGATTGTGGCCCGATTTGAGGTGGATAATTCCGGCGCAAAAAACAATCCATAAGGTTCTAATGCAACATTAAGCTGATCTTTAACCACCCCTGTCTGTACTTTAACCCAGCGCTGAGTCGGGTTGATTTCGAGAATCTTATTCATGTGTCGTGATATATCAACCACGATACCATCCGTTAACGATTGACCGTTAGTGCCTGTGCCACCGCCTCTGGGGGTGAGTACGATTTTTTTAAACTCGGGCTTAGTCGCCAGTTGGGCGATTAACACCAAATCGTCAATATTGCGCGGATAGATAACACCTTGAGGTAATATCTGATAAATACTGTTATCAGTGGCTAAAACCACCCTGTCGGCATAGGCACTGGTTAAGTCTCCTTCGAAAGCAGTGTCTCGTAATCGATCAAAGAATTCTAAATACTGAACTTCAGGTGTGTGTGGATCTGATAATTGAGGAATCATAGGGGTCTCAAAGTATATTCGCGGTTTAATTGCCGCTTAAATTTGCTCGCAGAAAGTCTGTGCACAACTGTTTGGCTGGTTATTGATTACGAAATCTAGATTTTGATACTATTGTGCTCTCTCTAGCTATGTCACCGGCTAATCGCCTCGAAAGATAAAAAAATATCTCAAATTTTATTTTTTCTAAAATTCGTTTAGTCAATCACTCTGGCAATGCTGATTGTCTGTTTTAATCTTGTTTACGGCCTTAAACCTAAATTCAGCAATTGACCCCTCAACATTATGATGAGCTATAAAGTTAGCATCGACAAAGAGCTATATTTCACTCGCTCGGTAAAACCGTTAGCGCTTTTCCTACGGGCTAAATCACGCCGTATAAGTGTCACAGATTTTGTAGAGCACAAACATATACTACAATGCAATGCTTAATAAAACGCCATGTTGGGGCACATAATAAGCTATCCAACTGTTGATCCTAGGTTAAACTAGACCTAATGTGGGTAATGATGCTAAATTATTATTAATCAATCAAACAATAAAATTTAATCAATTAATCAATTAAAATGAATAATATATCCATTAAACATTTACGTGCCTTTGTTGAAATTGCCAACTTTGCTAGTTTTACACGTGCGGCTAACCAACTCAACGTAACACAATCAACCTTAACTGCCAGTATAAAACAGCTAGAACATCAAGCGGGGCTGACCTTGTTTGATCGCACCACTCGACAAGTGACTTTAACCAAAGAAGGCCAGCGCTTTTTCCCTGTCGCTAGGCGGCTTATTACCGATTTTGGTTTGGCAATGGATGACCTACGAGCGGGTTCAGAGCAACAGCGAGGTCATATTGTTATATCGACATCCCCTACCGCTAATAATTTTCTTATACCTACACTGATAAAACAATATAACCAAAGTCACCCAAACATAGACATATCGATCTATGAAGCAGGTGCCAGTGAAATAGAGCAGCAAGTACTGAGTAAATTTGCCGATTTTGGTATTGGCAGTAATCACTCCCAACAATCACAACTTAACTATCTGGCGATACTGCGAGACCAATATGGCGTGGTGATGCCCAAGGATAACCCTTTAGCTGTTCAAAAAAGCATTCACTGGCAACAGCTACAGGGCCAGAAAATGTTACATCTCTCATCGGATAACGGTATAAGATCAGAATTAGAACAACTAAATAAGCAAAAGATTATTCATTATCCAAGCCAATCGCCTATCATTGAAGCTTCTAACCCCAACGGTTTAGGTGCACTAATCAGAGAAAACATTGGGATTGCTGTGCTACCGGCATTGGCGGCACAAGTAAAAGCATTTGAGGGACTTAGCTTTGTACCTTTACAAGCACCTGTTCGCTCTCGGGCGCTTTATATAATCCAGCGAAAAGACTATACACTGCCACCGGCCGCGCTTCACATGTTGCACTTATTAAACAAAATATTAGAGCAAAAAGACTATCACCAGTATGTTGAATATCACCGAGTAGCCAATGGCAAAACCGCATAAGAAAGGCCCGACTAAAACGGTTAATATTTATTGCAATAGCTGTAAAACGCAACTTTTAAAATACCGCAAGGGGGGCAAAGGCGCGCTAGTTAAGTGCTTTGTTGAGCGTATCGCCCAAGACTTTACAGAAAATCAAAGCCATTGCCCTAACTGCCAACAACAGTTTGCAAGGCATTGCCTCATTCGCGGCGTCGCTGCTTTAAAAATCATCGGCGGCAAAGCGAGTTTAAAAAAGTAAGCAGAGTGTTTACCCTGGCAAGTAATTGGCCCAAGTGCTTATGCCGCTTTTCCCTTGAGGATTAGCAAAACCTGTACCTTTTAGTTAACGACTTGAAAGCTACTTTGCTGAAATGTGGTGCGCTGAGAAGCTGCCTGTTGCTATTAAGATATCCAAGAGCACTTATTAAGCATAAAATGTAGCTAAAGACGCTTGAACCTAAAAATGCCTAACGAGTAGCAGGCATTTTCAACTTAATCTCTATTATTATCAGGTGCACCGGGAAGAGGCATGACTAGTGATGGAGAATAACCGACGCTCTAAGAACTTTAATAGCATGGCATACAAAGGTAAAAACAACGCCAGACTGATAATCAGCTTAAACGCGTAATCTACCCAGGCAATCTCTAACCAATTCTGAGCCATAAAAGGGTCGGCGCTAGCAAAAAACGCGATAGAGAAAAACAACATAGTATCTATCAAGTTACCTATGACTGTTGAAGCAGCTGGGGCGACCCACCACTGCTTATTTTTTCTGAGTTTATCAAAAACACTGATATCCAAGAACTGACCAAATAAATAGGCAAGAAAACTGGCTAAAGCAATCCGTGCGACGAATGTATTAAATTCATTGAAGCCTTGCAACCCTACATATTCGCCTTTAACAAAAATAACCGAGGCAATATAAGAAATCACCAGTGCTGGCAGCATCACACTGAGGATAATGCGCCGGGCCATTTTAGTACCGAATAGGCGAACGGTCAGGTCAGTCGCTAAAAATACGAAGGCAAAGCTGAAGGCACCCCATGTTGTGTGAAAGCCGAACACCTCAAAAGGTAATTGGACTAAATAGTTACTGGCTGAAATAATCGAGATGTGAAATACAGCAAGAATAAACAGTAGACGTGTTATTTGAACGCAGCTTAGTTGCATACATAGGCTTTTTTGTTAATTGGGGGCGAGGGAACCCACATTTTTGGCAAGACCAACGTTTTAAATATTTTTGTCAATAGGCTACTTTATTAATACTCAATCATCTGCTCTAAACTCGGTTGATCTTGCCTAATAGTGCTCTACAAACTATAAGACTACTCACTTAAAGTCCCCATCCATTCTTGAGCTTTAGCCTTCGAATCAAAATACTGTTGTTTAACCTCTGCTCTTTGGTAATAACGGCTCATTTTTTCTTCAACGAGGGATTTAAAATCAACATTTTCTAGAGCGACTACACTAGAGACTCCTTCGATTTTCTGCATCCTAGATTCGGCAGTTCGGCGCGAAAAAGCTGTGCTAGATATTGGCGTGCAAAGGAAATTAGAAAAATTCGTGGTCACCTTATTGGTGATGAAACATTTTTCTAGTTTTCTAGGTTCATCAAGATTTCGTGCAGACTTTCGTGATTCGACTGCCGAATTTAGGATAATTGAACTAGTAAAAAGCTCTTGCGCTTCACAAATCAATAAACTGAGCTGATAAAAAATAATTATTTAATTTCATGGTGATGCCTCTATAACTTGAATACAAAACTCTAATGAATCGGTGTATTGCTTAATTATCTCTTCATTAAGTGGCCCAATAGCATCTACTAGTAATTGATTACACTGTATTTTTATATGAAACACAGCATGTCCTTTAAAATTCACTCAGCACCTAATTCCTCCTTAACTAAGAAATATCCAACAAGTCTCTTAGGCCTCCGGCATACAGACTATCGTGAGATTTAGGGATAGATTACTGGCGAACTGGTTGCCCTACAAATAATTGATAACAACGAGATCAGTGTGCTTTATAAGCTCCGTAAAACACGCTTAATAACGACCAACCACTGGTCAGTTAACTTTTTCAGGCAACTTGGAAAAGGCACGTCATTTCACTGCGCTATCGACCCGGTATTTAACCGTTCTAAAATCCGCCAAGAAAATACAGGACTTGTTCGCATGTTCCCTAAAGTGCGAACAACATTATCCCTTTATCGAAAAATCAGATAATATAATAACTTTTTTTTATGAATAGTAAGATTAAGAAAATGCTCTATATTATTGGTTATATAAAAGTGAATTGCGCTATAAACTGGCTAACAAAGACGGTTTATATTCTAAGAAAATGATAATCTGACAGCTTCCTCCCCCAATGTTTAAAGAGTTTCTATAGGTTTTTAAAACGGCTAAGCAACAGCATGCTGTATTATTTTACTGGTGCATCGAACTCTCACACCAAAACAGCACGAAATCAGTCTTTCTAGTGATCAAGTAACTTACTAGAAATCAGGTAATTCCCTTAAAACGTACTGAATAAACAATGCTGAAATAAATTCACTACATTTTTATTTTAATTCATTTTTTTTCATGTAGTTTTAGTACTAATTATCAAAAATTAGCACTTCACATTAGGTATTGTTAAGCAATGTCTCTCAAGCCTATGGCCTGCGGCCTTTGATTATATCAATTTCTTGTAGTTTTTTTACAACTAAAAGTGACTGTTTTTTTTAAAAAAATTGCACTAGTCCCTTATGGCACGGGGCTAGCATTGACTTTAGAGGTTCTGAAACGGCATTATCAGTCTACTCAAGACGGGATAAACTGGTATCTGACCCACAAAAGTTGTCAGTGGCAGCCTGGTTTAAAAGCAGCAAACATAAAAATATAAATTTTAATTTTAATTTTAAAAGGATCTAGACTATGTCTCAATACATGCAAGATATCGATGCTGTTACAAGCCTAAAAGCAAGCAACGGGAAGAGCTGGCAATCTATTAGCCCAGAGTCAACGGCGAGAATGCGCTGCCAGAACCGTTTTAAAACTGGTTTAGACATTGCTAAATACACTGCAAAAATCATGCGCCAAGATATGCAAAACTATGATGCTAATCCAGAGCTTTACACGCAATCTCTAGGCTGCTGGCATGGCTTTATCGGCCAACAAAAAATGATTTCGATTAAGAAGCATTTTGATAATACTGACCGCAAATATTTATATCTTTCAGGTTGGATGATCGCGGCATTACGCTCTGATTTTGGCCCGTTACCCGATCAATCTATGCATGAAAAAACCGCCGTCGCTAGTTTAATTGCCGAGCTCTATACTTTTCTCAGACAAGCGGATGCCCGCGAACTCGGTGGACTATTCCGCGATTTAGACAGCGCTAAAGCTGCCAATAACGGCGACAAAGTTAAAGCTATTCAGAATAGCATCGACAACTATGTTACCCATGTTGTGCCTATTATTGCAGATATAGATGCCGGCTTTGGTAACGCTGAAGCGACCTATTTAATGGCCAAACAAATGATTGAGGCTGGCGCTTGCTGTATTCAACTGGAAAACCAAGTATCAGATGAAAAACAATGCGGACATCAAGATGGTAAGGTTACAGTACCTCACGCCGATTTCTTAGCAAAAATTAACGCAGTACGTTACGCATTTTTAGAACTTGGCATAGATGACGGAGTCATTGTTGCTAGAACAGACTCATTGGGCGCCGGTCTCACTAAACAAATTGCCGTAACTAATGAAGCAGGTGACTTGGGAGATTTATATAATTCCTTCTTAGATTGTGACGAAATAAGTGAAGCGGATATTGGTCACGGTGATGTGCTGATAAAACAGAACGGAAAGCTAGTTAGACCTAAACGTCTACCGAGTAATCTTTTTCAATTTCGCAAAGACACCGGCGAAGCGCGTTGCATATTAGATTGTATAACTTCCCTGCAAAACGGCGCTGATTTATTGTGGATTGAAACAGAAAAACCTCATATTGGTCAAATCGGTGCCATGGTCGATGAAATCCGTAAAACTGTACCTAACGCCAAACTTGTCTACAACAACTCGCCTTCTTTCAACTGGACTCTTAGCTTTCGACAGCAAGTATTTGATTTATTGCAAGAAGACGGTAGGGACACTTCTGCTTATGACCGCGCAGAATTGATGAATGCAAAGTATGATGAAACCGAGTTATCTCAGCTAGCTGATGAAAAAATTCGTACATTCCAAGCTGAATCGGCCAAACATGCTGGTATATTCCATCATTTGATTACACTGCCAACTTATCACACTGCAGCCTTATCTACTGACAATCTCGCCAAAGAATACTTTGGTGATCAAGGTATGTTGGGTTATGTATCGGGTGTACAGCGCAAGGAAATACGCCAAGGTATTGCCTGTGTTAAGCATCAGAACATGGCCGGGTCTGACATCGGAGACGATCATAAAGAATACTTTGCTGGGGAAGCTGCACTTAAGGCTTCAGGTAAAGAGAACACTATGAATCAGTTTGATGAAAAGAGTGCTTAGCCAACAGGCTATAGCGAGATAAGAGAAACCGGCTGCTATCAGCCGGTTTTTTCTCTTGCAGGGATAAGCCGATCTGCCAATTGGTAGTGCTCTGGCCAGTGAATAAAAACTGAGTATAGCGAGAATAACATCATGAAACAGTTTTTTGAGTCAGCACACTGGGTCAAGAAGCAGGTGAGGCACAATCAACGTCGGCGTTAAGCTGGCAGCGACAGAAATACTGTTTATCCAGGTGCATAAATAGACTGAAGACAGTTGCCACGATGAATATCTAAGGTGGGCGCAGCCACTCTATTAGTTATAGTGACTCACGCCATTGCCTGGCACTGCAAAATAATTGAAGTAATCACAGACCGACCGCCTGAGCCATCTTCCTACTTGATAGAGTGAATTATGGCGTGTTTTCATCAGCACTTCTTTAATTTTCTGCAGTTTTAGCTTCAACTTTTTCTTTATGGATAATCGCAATAACTTGAATTTTTCATCACTTCTTCGCTCAGAGCAGATATGCGTAAAGCCCTAGAAATCAAACTTTTCCGGATTACTTCTCCCTCGTTGCTGCCGGCTTTTCTCGGCAAAGCGACCAAACTCTAGTAAGTGCGTTTTACTTTCATTAAGACTCAGCGAAAAGGCTGCCAAGCATTGCTTTAAAGCCCGTTGTACTCTCACACCGTCACTTCTGTATTGTAAACCAATCACAAAATCATCAGCATAACGAACAATATAGACTTCACCGTCTGCAAGACGTTGAAGTCATTGATGCAGCCACAAATCCAATACATAATGCAAATAAATATTTGCCAATAGTGGCGAAATAATAGGCCCTTGGGGTATGCCTACCAATGTTTTTTCTTTGTGCACACCGTCTATTAAACCAGCCCTCAGCCAACCCTTGATCAATCTTAGCACTGCTTATCGGCAATTCGATGACGAATAAATGTCAACATCCAACAGTGATTGATGTTATCAAAGAACCTCTTTAAGTCAGCATCTAATACCCAGCTTACTTTCTTCGTACAAATCGACATATACACTTTATCTAGTGTTTGGTGTTGTTTTGCGACTTCCCCTAGTGGCTCCAAACGCGCTAGTAATCCTTCCATGCTCTGTGTCACGGTCTTACTCCTGTTGAAGAACTTTCTCTCTGTCAGCCGCTTCGCTCCGCCAGTTTGGTCTCCCTGCGCTTTGTTCGCGCGTCTTCACTACTATAAAGCTGTCTGACTTTCAAAAGGCTATACTCATCGGCTACGTCTAATTGACTTCTCGACAAGCTGTTTGCATGGCAAACAACCCTTTGGATCTCCCGCTTCCTTTAAAATAAAAGGGCCATAAAAGACATTGCCACATGCATGGGGTCTATGATTGCGAAGAGCCGATAGCTGATTTGCCTTACCTACACGCAGTATAACGTCAGCTAGCATATTGCCTTGTCCTACACCCAACCAGATCAGTACTCTTAAAGATACTACTTTAGCAACATAAGGCGCAGCTCAATACTCACCTATGGTTTTCCCTGTCAACGCTTAACTCGACTGCTTACAATGCACAGCTCATGACTCGGGGTCTCGGCGATCTGCTAGACCTTACCAAGCAGAGGACTATCACCTCCAATCTTCTACCGATTTAGCTCGGCGCACTGGATGTCCTCTACTTATGCTCTTCTTTCTACTTATGCTACTCTACTGATGCTGTTTTGATTGATATTATTCTGACGGCAAAACTAATCTGCGGTAAGGCCGCTAGTAAGTTATTACTCAACGATGGTTTTCCAATCTGATAATGATAGACCGCTCATATACTGCTCCTTAATAAAAGAGACCAGTGTAATGAGAGCTAGGTATCGCTGAATAGTATTTGGTTAGTGCTTACGATATTTCAAACCGATGTATAATCAAGAGCCTGTCGTTGATGCTGCAGTGAAGTCACTGATTCAGCAATGTATTAAAACTTTTTTTGATTTCTAAGCTCAATATAATTTAAGCGTCTAAAGCGCTCTGCTACTGGATTAATCGTTTATATTTTAACGAAACTTAACAACAAACCTTGGCATACACACACGCACAACCCCTTGACTGGTAAGTCTCGGTATTGGAGAATGATTTGTTCACTTTCAGAGTTTAAAACGAGTTGCTGGGTATAAGGGCCTCTTTGATATTGGTCTTGGTGCAAGCGTCTGATCAGATAATGAACTAGCGCCGCGCGTATGGTTAACTGTAAATACCCTTGAAACATTTGATAATCCTCACGTATTGTTTGCTGTTGCTCTTGGCTCGAGCCCGGGTCTGGTTGCATAATCAAGGTCAATTTTGTATGCCACAAGTGATCAGATAATGGGTCCTGTAGTGCCTTAACCTCATCGACTACCTCACCGTTGAAACGGGTCAACACGAAGTCTCTAAAATTGCGATGTTTTAAGCAATAGGCTCTCACATGCCATCGCAAACCATCGAAAATTAAACTGTGAGGTTCAATCATACGCACTTTATATTCGAGGATGTTAAGTGAGCAATAGCCTATATCGATAGCGAGTTTATTTTCAATCGCACGCAGTATTGGTTGAGCTAAATGTTGTGGCGGGCTTCTTATCGGCTGTTTGATAGCGACAAGGGTAATCACTGTTAGCTCGCTAACACTCTTGGTTATCTGCTGATATTCAGTGAATGCATTGGTCGCGTAATAGTGTTTAAACTCAGAACTTGCAACAAACGCTTTGAGGCTTTCGTCATAGTGAATATTGCTAGGGTGTAATGCGTTGTATTTGCTAAAAGTTGTACCCGCCGATTGGCGAGAGAGCTTAAAGTAGTTGATTAAATGCGTGGCATCAACCCGACCTTGCCAAAGGATCATTATTTCGATGAATCGATATCGATAATGATTGTTGTACTCATTTATCATTCACACTCCTTGTGGCTTAAATTTTTATTCCATAGTATAGAATTTCACATGTACCTTATTACTAATTATCTCGATTATTGGAATACACAGTATTATATGAAAAACAATTTATAGCTAACTATATAATCATATTTAATTAAGTTTATATTCATTTTATTTTTATCTTTAAAATTTATTGGAAAAATTCTCTTACGCTTAAATTTTTAAAGCACAATAATCTTGCACTGATAATTGTAAGGTAATGTAATACAACTAAATAATAAATATATATACTTCGAAATCAGATTATTAAAAATGGAATATGGTATGAAAAAAAGGTCTAATCAGTAAAGGGCGATATCCGCAGACACTCCAATCTATTGATTATAGACTTGAAAAAGCTGTACAGTTATTGAGTTCAAGACATTGAATTTAAGGTTAATTTTCAGGAGAATAGTGACTATCTTATTGAAGATAATCTCAAAATAAAAACTGAATCAGTGACTTCACTGTAACATCGACTGCACGCTCTTGATTATAGATCAGTTTGAAACATACCCACTTAACCTATGGGTAAATCTAAAATTTTTCAATTCCACTGTAGAACCAATATCATACACTCTATATTAACTTTGAAGTCACGGAATCAGGTGAAATATAAACAACTGGGTGCAATGGCAATATGCGAATAAGTTCTGTATTTTCTCTGCGGATTTAAAAGCGGCGAAATAATTGAAGGCAGCGCAGTATAATGACGCATCCTGTGCAAGCTGTCTAACAAAGTTAACAGACTAGCGGCGATTTATAAGTCCGACCTTACGGGTATACATTTCACTGCGATCTCGTTGTTATCCATTTTCGTCGGGCCACCAGTGCCTTAATCGGTACCTTGACTCGACATGCTCTGTATGCCACAGACGTACGATACTTGTTCACATGTTGCCTAAGGGGGCTTTTGAAAGCGTCGGGTGGCATTGAGTATGCCTTCCAATTCTTGCATTCGATCACTGGTTTCATCCCAGAGTTGATTTTCTACCGCGGCGATTAATGCTTCAATAAAAAACAGTGTCACTACGCCGGAATCCCAGCCAGAGGGAACTTCAATGCGAGCGTTGATTGAATAGGCAGCCAGTGATGATATAGGTGACATCCACTGATCTGTCAGCAATACAATTTGCACTCCTCGAGCGGCAGCTAATTCTGCAAACTTGTATAAATCCGTCTCGTAGCGGCGCACATCAAATATAACTAACAAGTCCCCTGGCTGCATATTGAGTAATTGGTGTGGCCACAAACTACTTGAAGAGGGCAAGATGTGTACATCGGTTCGAACAACTTGTAAATGGGTAAAGAGATAATCGGCTATGCTGTGGGTTATTCTGCCACCCGCCACAAACACACTGCTGTTTTTGTTGGCGATTAAATCAGCGATACGATCGAATACTTTGTGGTCTATTTGATTGAGAGACTGGCTTAAATTATCCAGTGTCGCCTCGGCAAAGCGATTTAACACATGCTCTTTTGGAGCACCTGCACTCCAGCGCTCATGTTTGACAATAGGGTTTGACAATGTAGCTTGAAGCTCATTGCGCAACGCATTTTGAAACAGCGGAAAACCGCTGTAGCCAACCTTTTTGATCATTCTCAATACAGTCGGTGTCGAAACTTCCCCTTTTCTAGCAAACTCGGTGATGCTGACTAAACCTGCCACAGGATAATTGTTGACCAAGGTATCCGCCAACTTTCGCTCTGCACGGGTAAACGCCTGATATCTTAATCTTATCAGTTCTACAATTGTTCCTTTCGATTCTACGGCCATTATGATGTCCAGCAAAGTTAACTTGAACAGGCTTGTAAGCTAGGGAACATGCGAATAAGTCCTGTATTTTCTCTGCGGGCAAAAGCCCGCCTGTCATCGATGCAAAGATCTCCAGATACGCTGTATTCCAGACGCGTACGAGACTTGTTGACACTTTCCCTAACGTTAGGTTGATAATACTACTTTCAGTAACCTTCGCACTCTTACTACGCTCAGTAATACGGCGTTAATAAAAACTCAAAATCCTCATTTATACATATAACCTGCGGTTTTTTGCTTGTCTTAACTTCGCGAGCTACTGAGTGCAAAGATCTCTTGCAGAAAATAGTCATGAGTGGCTCGCGACCTTGAATTCAACTAAAAAAGCGCTCTTTGAATTTTTAACTGGGTTTGCCTATTATTGATTTAGCGCTTATTGATTGCTTGCACTAGAAGCCTGTCGAATTTAACGCTAATCTAGTACGAAAGCCATATTCCCAGCTCTTGCGCGTTAAATAACCCACTATTAGCCTGAAAACACCCAGAAATCTGTCTCAAATCTACTTTTTCGCTACGCTCTGCCAAGTCCTTAAAGCTTTTAGCTGACACTGACTTAGGCTGCATAACGGTCTCATATTAATGCACATTTTGCGCTCAATAGACATCAATTATGTGGGTTAAAAAAACAACTGTAGATCTGAGTAGATTATTTTGTAAAGATATTGACCATTCTATTTCTTTATGTAAATATTCTAACAGTTGTCTCGAACATCTTTCATTCGGCCAGTTTTTAGCAGAAGCATTGGCCATCATTAAAAAAATGAATCGAGTACTGGGCGTTTTATGACGCCTTACCTGAATCAATAGTGTTCGATTAACCTTACCACTTAAGGCAGGTGTGGATGCATTGCCTACTTTACAACCGACACCTAATACTGCTGACTTTTTTGTATATTCCCGAATGAAAGGAATCGAAGTGCTTGAGACTAATAATATAGCCAACATCATAAACCCTGAAGGTGATTCTAGATTTTTTATTATCTGTGAACATGCCTGCAAGCATATACCCGAGAAATATCATCAATTAGGTTTGAAACAACATCAAATTGATCGCCATATAGGTTGGGACATAGGCGCTCAAGGGGTTTGCGAACATTTGTCTCGTCTATTAAATGCGCCTCTTGTACTGCAAACGCACTCTCGATTACTCTATGACTGCAATCGTCCACCGACTGCTAAGAGTGCAATCATTGAGTTCAGTGAAGATACGCCTATCCCCGGTAACCAGCAGCTCAGTGCGATACAAAAGCAGGCCCGTGCGAACGAGATTTACTACCCTTTCCATCGAACTATTACAGATTTACTCGATAAACGCAGCCATCATATCGATAGCATTATTGTGACAATTCACAGTTTCAACCCCATTTACAAGGGGCTAGACAGGGCATTAGACATTGGTATTATCAATGATTTAGACTCTACTTGGGCCGCAAATTTAACCCGCGCCGCCCAGGCAAACAAGCAGCTTATTGTCAAACTTAACGAGCCTTATAGTGCAGCCGATGGCGTAACTCACACGTTGCAGTTACACGGTCGCAATCGGCAACTGGCCAATGTCATGATAGAAATAAACAATGCACTGATTACCAAAGATCAAGGCCAAGGGGAATTTGCCAGCATCCTCGCGTCACTTTTAAATAATAATAAACCCAATTAAAACATTACAGTATTACTTTTTTTTTAAAGCATACTGTATTGTTTTATAAGATTAAATATATCGTCTATTGTGTGACTTTGGACTTTAATCTACAAAGAGTTGCTTCCCAAAAGTAGCGCTAACAATGTGAACTAGGAGTAAACAATGAAAACGATGAACAAACGCGATTTCCTTAAAAAAGCCGGTGTAGGAGCTACTGCTACCGCCGCCGCGGCGATAAGCGCACCGTATGTGCACGCGAAGAACAAACCTATTAAATGGCGCTTACAAACATATGCCGGTGCCTCATTGGCAGAGCACGTGATCAAGCCGTCAATTGACGCTTTCAACAAAGCGGCCAATGGTGAAATGATTATTGAGCTTTACACTGCGGATCAGCTAGTGCCCACCGGGGAATTATTTAGAGCAATGCAACGCGGCACTATCGATGCAGTACAATCAGATGACGATTCAATTGCAGCCCCTGTCGATGTCTCCGTTTTTGGCGCTTATTTTCCGTTTGCCTCGCGCTATTCACTCGATGTGCCTACGCTGTTTAATCATTATGGTCTCAATGAAATTTGGGAGGAAGCCTATAGTGAAGTTAAAGGTGTCAAGTGGCTAAGTGCCGGCGCTTGGGACCCTTGTAATTTCACGACTAAAGAGCCTATTCGCAGTATTGAAGATTTAAAAGGTAAGCGTATTTTCACTTTCCCTACAGGTGGACGCTTCTTGAAAAAATTTGGGGTGGTTCCAGTCACTCTTCCCTGGGAAGATGTTGAAGTGGCGATGCAAACCGGCGAGCTTGATGGCATCGCTTGGTCAGGCATTACCGAGGCTTATACTGTCGGATGGGCAGATGTCAATAACTACTATTTAACCAATAATATTTCAGGTGCTTGGAGCGGCTCATACTTCGCCAACGAAGACCGTTGGAACGAACTTCCGCCTCATCTGCAGACCTTATTCAAACTCTGCATGGACAGTTCACATTATTACCGCCAACACTGGTATTGGTGGGGTGAAGCCCATTACCGCACGACCGGCGGTAAGTTAGAGCTGACCACTATTCCAGATAATGAGTGGAAAACCATTGAAAATGCCGCTTATGAATATTGGGATGAAATTGCAGCTAAGAGTGAACGCAGCGCTAAGATTGTCAAAATATTGAAAGATTATGCGACCACGATGAATAAAGCGGGCGCACCTTACCGCTATTAAGCGTCTCACCCGAACAGTATTCAATTTGCATTGAATACTGTTTTTTTTGTTTAATCTTACCGACTCTATGAGGGAGTAATCTTGCCCAAATTTATCATTAGTTATGTCAAGTGGATTGATAAAACAAACCGTTTCGTCGGTCGTATCGCCATGTATATGGTGCTCGCGATGATTGGTATTTTGCTCTATGCCACTCTCTCCCGTGGGGTATTTAACATTCCGGTTATTTGGGCAGTTGAGCTAGCGCAGTTTACGATGGCGGCCTACTACCTGCTTGGTGGCGGCTATTCACTCCAAAACAAAGCCCATGTCCGCATGGATGTCTTTTACGAGAGATGGTCGATAAAAACCCGCGCAAAAGTAGACGTTGTCACTTCAATCTTTTTATTATTTTATATGCTGGTTTTACTCTACGGCAGTTATGGCAGCACCGAATACGCTATTGAATACGACCAACACAATTATTCATCATGGGGGCCACCGATGGCTCCAATTAAAGTAATCATGACCACTGGTATTTTTCTAATGCTGTTACAAGTGATAGCCACCTTCTTCAAAGATTTAGCAACGGCCCGTGGGGAGGATATTTCATGAGCCATGAAATGATCGCTCTGTTTATGTTTAGCTCGTTACTGCTAATGATGGTAACTGGGCAGCGCGTATTTGGTGCCATTGGTTTCGTTGCCTCGATTTCCTCCTTAATGCTGGGGGGAAACGGTGGGTCTGAAATGGCTTTTAGCGCCAGTATTAAACTGTTAAATTGGTACCCTTTACTCACACTACCGCTGTTTATCTTCATGGGCTATATTCTATCTGAATCAGGCATTGCCGGAGATTTATACAAAGCTTTACACGTTTGGATGGGGCCCTTAAATGGTGGGTTAGCGATAGGCACCATCATTTTAATGGTCGCTATCTCAGCGATGAATGGCTTGTCAGTTGCCGGTATGGCCATAGGCACGAGTATTGCCTTACCTGAAATGCTTAAACGCGGCTACGATAAGCGTATGGTAACCGGTGTAATCCAAGCGGGTAGCTCGTTGGGTATTTTAGTCCCCCCCAGCATCGTTCTGGTGCTTTATGGCATGATCGCGAGACAACCGGTTAGTCAGCTTTGGCTTGCAGGTGTTCTTCCCGGTCTAATGTTTGCAGCTATGTTTGTAGCTTACATCATGTTGCGATGTAAGCTACAGCCAGAACTCGGCCCACCACTGCCTAAAGAAGAGCGAAATATCCCACTGGCTCAAAAGCTCGCTCTATTACGTGCGGGTCTGACTCCATTAGTACTGATTTTTTCTGTGATTGGCCTGTTTATGATGGGCGTTACCAGCTTAGTTGAAAGTTCGGCTGTGGGCGCTTCTGCCGCTATCGTTGTAGCCACATTGAAAGGCAAATTCAACTTCAAAATACTCGATGATTCACTGAAACAGACGCTCAATATCAGTTGCATGTTCATGTGGATTATTATGGCGGCGCTGGCATTTGGTTCGGTGTTTGATGGTTTAGGCGCGGTACATGCCATTAAATCATTGTTCCTCGATCAATGGGGCTTATCCCCTTGGGGCGTACTTATTATGATGCAAGTATCTTACATCGTCATGGGGATGTTTTTAGATGATACGGCTATGTTGGTCATCGTTGCACCTTTGTATATACCGCTTGTGATTGCGCTAGGCTTTAATCCTATTTGGTACGGTGTGCTATATACTATTACTTGCCAAATAGCGTATATGACGCCACCTTTTGGCTACAACTTGTTTTTAATGAAAGCAATGGCGCCCAAAGAGATCAATTTGATGGACATATACAGTTCGATTATCCCCTTTGTCATTATCATGATTATCGGTCTTGGTCTCATTATGGCCTTTCCCGAAATAGCCACTTGGTTACCTGAACAATATTATCCCAAAAGGTAGCGATTAGGATCCTAAAGATGAATGGCGAAGCTTCTATTTCGCCAAACCACGAGGAACATAAGCCAACTTGCCTCGCAAACAGCCACTAAGCTTTTTGATTACGCTCCGTATTCTCTTGCAACACAGATACTCAGCCGCCTTTGCGACTAGCTAAAAGTAACATTGTGGGGCGAGTTGACGGTGTGTGATTAAAGACACTTTTTTGACTTGCATATGGCATTGAGTATAAAGGTTTGAGGTGTTAATTAATTGGATATAGCTTTTGAGCGTAAGGGATTTGCTGTCGCTCGTCTTATTCGCTCGACCGGTCTGTCATCAATGAAAATATGGATCACGGCGGTGAATAAGGCAATCACCGCAGCACTCCACCAGATAATGTCGTAAGAGCCAGTATCGTCATAGAGATAACCGCCAAGCCAGACTCCGAGGAAAGAGCCTATTTGATGGTTTAAAAAAACGATTCCGTACAATGTACCCATGTATTTTAAACCAAACATTTGCGCCACAATACCGGATGTTGGCGGAACAGTTGCCAACCATAAAAAGCCAGTCACTATGGCAAATAAATACACTGAGGTATGGCTAATGGGGTATAGCATAAACGCAGCGATGGCAATAGCTCTAAAAAAATAGATGATGCCGAGTAAATTTTTCTTTGAGTAGTTTCCCGACCAATGTCCGAACAATAAACAGCCGATTATATTAAAAAAACCAATTAAGGCTAAACAAATAACCGCCACTTGTGGCTCAAAGCCTTTGTCATGTAAATATGATGGCATGTGGACCGTAATAAAGGCCAGCTGAAAACCACAGACCAGAAAACCTGCAATCAGTAACCAGTAATGTTTGTTAGCGGTCGCTTCAATTAGCGCGGCCTTCATCGTCATGTCGCTAGCATCGTCCTCTTGAGTCTGCCCTGCTGTATCTTTGGAAAAAGGCAATGCTAAGGCGACCATTGCAAGTGCACCAACGGCCATTAGCAACAAGGTGAATTGCCAGCCATATCCAGTAATGAGTTCTTGTGCCACGGGAATAACTAAGAACTGCCCTGCTGAGCCTGCTGCGGTGCCTATGCCCAGTGCTATGGCACGATGATGGGGCGCGACTAAACGCGCCATTGCCGGCAATACAACACCAAAACCGGTACCGGCAATACCCATGCCAATCAGTAATCCCGCGCCTATGTGCAAGTCAAATGAGGATTCGGCAATAGACGTGAAATATAAACCACCAGCGTAGACAATGGCCCCTAGAACTAAGGTTTTAAAGGTACCAAATTTGTCCGCAAAGGCGCCTGCTAAAGGCTGAAATAGCCCCCAACATAAATTTTGAATGGCCAGTGAAAAGGCAAAGACTTCCCGTCCATAACCAAACTCTAGGGAAATAGGTGTCAGGAAGAAGCCCATAGACGAGCGCAAGCCAAAACTTAACATGACCAAGACACAACCAAATATAATTAACGAACTCAATAGTTTGTGAGTTTTGGACACGAATAGCCTCTTTCTGAAATCAGATTTTAGGACTTCACTGCCGGTCTATGATTTTAGCCATTTAACCAAATCTTCGGCATAATAGGTAATGATTAAATCACAACCCGCTCGCTTGAACGCCGTCATGGTTTCCAGTACGATTGATTTCTCATCGATTACCCCCGCCGCCGCCGCCGCTTTAATCATGGCGTACTCACCACTGACTTGATATACCGCCATGGGCAACGAAGTATGTGCTTTGATATTGGCGATTACATCTAAATAGGCCAAGCCAGGTTTAACCATTAATATATCTGCCCCCTCGGCCTCATCTTGCATAGACTCTGCGAGCGCCTCTCTAGGATTTGCAGGATCTTGCTGATAAGTGTTGCGGGTTCCCTTGAAGCTTGAATCGACGGCTTCTCTAAATGGCCCGTAAAAAGCAGAGGCAAATTTGCTGGAATAACTCATCACCGGAATATGCGAGAACCCCTGGGTATCTAAAGCTTGACGAATAGCCGCAATCATACCGTCCATCATGCCTGAAGGCGCTATCATATCAACACCAGATCTTGCACAGCTGACCACTTGTTTTTGCAAGTTAGCAAGTGTCGCGTCATTATCGACATCATTATTAACCACCACACCACAGTGACCGTGATCGGTGTACTCGCAAAAACAATTATCGCTAATCACCAACATCTCAGGTGCGGCGAGTTTGGCTATTTTTATGCATCTTGCCAAGAGCCCGTTTTCATCCCAACTATCGGAGCCGCAATCATCTTTTTGATGTGAAACTCCAAATAATATGACCGCTTTAATGCCGTTATCCCACACTTCCTGAATGCGTGATGCCAATGCGTTCTCAGGGATTCTATAGACCCCCGGCATACTTTGAATGACCACATTTTTTTGAATATCTTCTTCGATAAACAAAGGTAAGATAAAGTCATTTGCAGATAAATGGACGTCTCGGGTTAAATCACGCAACACTTGGGTACGGCGTAAACGTCTAAAACGAAACTGAGGAGTGACTGTCATGTTGTAAACTCTGTCTGTAATTAAAAGCTAGAAACTATTTTCGCTAGCTATTGGCCGCTTATTGAATCGCGTTGCCGCTTTTTTTTAAATCTTTACCTATACCTTCCATAGTGCTGCACGCTGTAAAAGAAACAATAAAACACAAAGCGATAATAGGCTTAATATATTGCGACCTAAAAACCCCTGATAATTGAAAAACAGATAAAATCTTGTAGGACTTAACGCTGATCTACTTTTTCTTTACGATCGGCTAAGTCCGACAAGGTCCTAGCTATTTACTGAGGATTTGTAGGATCAAGACTTTAGCATAAAGCGTTTGGTTTTTATCACTTAGCCGCCATTATTTTACAAAGGCTTTCAGACAACGGGGCCTTTTTTATACACTGAGGCCTACTAAAGGGGGTACTAGCGTTTAGATAATCCTTCTAAACGTTAAGTTAATCCGCGCTTTGCTAACCTTTTTTCGCACGGGCAGTGAGTGCTGCCAATGCTGCTGTAAAGCGCCAGACATCAACAATAAAGAACCATGCGCCAATTCTAAACTAATATCAGCCGCGGCTTTATCTTTATGGCGTAATTTAAAACTTCTCTGCGCACCTAAGCTGACTGAAGCTATGTTTGGATTTTGTCCCAATTCAGCTTCATCATCGCTGTGCCAACCCATTTTATCTGAGCCGTCACGATAGAGATTAATCAATACCGCGTTAAAGATCGTTCCAGTCACCGCTTCTAGATAGCGTTTTAGCTGCAATACTTTAGGGTGGTAGGCTTGGGGCGCTAAGATCAACCCTGAATACTGGTAGCTTATGTTCTGGTCCGACTGGTAACAATGTAGGCGCGGCATCAAGTGTGACTTGCCGTAAACCTTCAGCTCATCATGTCGCCATGGCAATTCAGCTAGCAGTAGCTCAAGCAAACTATCCGCCTGAGTTACTGTTAAAAATTGCTCATCTAACGCCAATTCACCATCGATGACTGGCAAGGTTTCAAGAGACACACCAAATAACGTGTTAGATAACAACGCTATCTAAAGCTTGAGACACATCGGCAATGATATCATCTATATTTTCGATACCCACAGAGATACGTATTAGATCTTCACTCACCCCTGCCGACGCTAACTCATCGGCATTTAGCTGTCTATGGGTTGTAGAAGCCGGATGGCAGGCCAGAGATTTAGCATCTCCTATGTTGACTAAACGCAGCACCATCTGCAATGCATCTATGAACTGACCGCCTGCGGGTAACCCTCCTTTCACTCCAAAACTTAAGATCCCAGAGGCCTTACCAGAGGTAATCCTGTGACTGGCATCATTGTAAGGGCTATCTGCTAGCGCCGCATAATTGACCCAAGCCACTTTGGGATGACTATGCAAATAGGCGGCTAATTTTTCAGCATTTTCACAGTGACGCTCCATTCTTAAGCCAAGTGTTTCTAGGCCTTGCATTATTTGAAAGGCATTCAACGGCGAAATAGCGGCACCGGTATTGCGCAGCGGCACGACTCTGCAGCGTCCTATATAAGCGGCGGGACCAAATGCCTCTGTATAGACAACACCGTGATAAGACGGATCGGGGGTATTCATCACTGGAAAGCGTTCGGCATTTGCGGCCCAATCGAATTTCCCGGAATCGACAATAATGCCACCGATCGAGGTACCATGTCCGCCGATGTATTTAGTCAAAGAATGCACGACAATATCAGCTCCTAGGTCGAAGGGACGACAGAGGTAAGGAGTCGCGACTGTGTTATCAACGATAAGAGGTACGCCATGTCGATGAGCGATTTCTGACAATTTTATGATATCGACAATGTTTCCCATTGGATTGCCAATCGACTCGCAAAAAACCGCTTTGGTTTTATCGTCAATCGCCGCTTCAAATCCGTCAAAATCATCGGCGGGAATGAGCCTAGCCTCAACGCCTTGTTTGGGGAGTGTATGGGCAAATAAATTATAGGTGCCTCCATACAATTGACTGGTACTGACAATGTTATCACCTACTTCACACAGGCACTGAATCGCATAGGTAATAGCCGCCATACCAGAGGCGACCGCAAGACCTGCAATCCCACCTTCCATGGCCGCAACTCTCTGCTCTAAGACATCAGTCGTGGGATTCATGATTCGCGTGTATATGTTGCCGGCCACTTTTAAATCAAATAGATCAGCACCGTGTTGAGTATTGTCAAAGGTGTAAGACGAGGTTTGATAAATAGGTACTGCCGCTGCTTTGGTTGTTTCTTCCGACTTGTAACCATGGTGTAAAGCAAGTGATTCCAACTTCATATTCTACTCCCGCTGTGATTATATTAGTTGGCTATAGATTACCTAGAATTTCGCAGCCCTGATACTGAAAATTATTTAATTTCAGTTGAATTCCATTCATCCGTAATAGATTTAAGTTTATTGCTAATAATTAAGACCACGATTTGCCAACATAAAGCTACAAATTAATCGATAAACAATGATACCTCTGCATTGCTAATACATTTGTAATACGCCGTTAAAAACAATCTCAAACGCTTCATTTATATGTACAGGCTCCGGTTTTTGGCTTTTTTTGCCTTGACTTCAGTTGCTACTGCGTATAAGTGAGCATCTGAGAGCGGCGCACAATCTTTTGTGCCTAGCCTCAAGTACAGAAGATCAAATTCATGCAATCAATAGCTTTAAATACCAGATAGTTCTACGAAAAAGCGCCGTTTACTTGGAGTGATGATTTGGTTTTCTCAATACGCATGAATATAAATAGCAATAATGTGGTTTGGAGATTAAATGAGGTAAAAAAAATTATCACACAGCGCTAAAAACACTCAGTATCTCAACTGTTGAACTTTATGCAAGGATAGTTATTTACGTCTAAGAGTGTTGTTTTTTTAGAAGGATAGTGCTGTCTAGATGGTGCCCGAGGCCGGACTTGAACCGGCACAATCTTACGATCGGGAGATTTTAAGTCTCCTGTGTCTACCAATTCCACCACTCGGGCTTCGAGTAACAATGAGTGCATCTAAAGCATTCATTGAAGGGAATAAATGGAGGCGCGAGTCGGAATCGAACCGGCGTTGACGGAGTTGCAGTCCGCTACATGACCACTCTGTCATCGCGCCCCATACTTACTACATAGATATAAATTGGAGCGGGAAACCGGGTTCGAACCGGCGACCTCGACCTTGGCAAGGTCGCGCTCTACCAACTGAGCTATTCCCGCGTCACTGCTATCTGTGTAACAAGTGGGGCGTATTATAGAGGTCTTGGTGGTTATGTCAATATCTTATAATAAATATTTTTGTTTAATTATTAACCACTTACACTGCTATTTTAACTAAAAAAACAATTTTCAATCACAGTAAAAACCTAAACTTATTGCTTATTTTTCAAATAATTCAACAACTTAAACTATGCCTCGGCTACTGCTAAAGTTTTAACCGTGTTTTTTCAGCTCACTCCACGCCGCTTTTAAATAAATAAGCATTGACCAAATAGTTAATAAAGCAGAAACATACAGCGCGGCAATACCGGCATAACTGATATACGTCCCCTGCTCGGCCAACAACAAAACAAAAATAGATGACATTTGCATTGCGGTTTTTACCTTGCCTAAACTGGACACTTTTACATTAGAGCGTTTGCCAAGTTCAGCCATCCACTCCCGTAGAGCAGAAATAACAAACTCGCGGCAGATGATCACTATCGCCGGAATAGTCACATAAGGGGAACCATAAGAAACACAAAGTAATACTAAAGCGACAGCAACGATTAACTTATCGGCAACGGGGTCTAAAAAAGCCCCTAAAGTTGTGCTTTGATCGAGTTTTCGCGCCAGAAAGCCATCGAGCCAATCAGTAAAACAAGCCAATGCAAATATGGCGGCACAGGCGAGGTTAGCCCAACCAAAGGGCAGATAATATAAAATCACTAATATGGGGATTAGTGCTATTCGAAGCAATGTCAATATATTCGGTGTATTCATAAATATGGCAGCTGACTAAAATAGTATCCCAATGTTGAAAATTTTTTTGATAAATGTCTATTCAATAATAAGCAGTTTTTTTTCGTGAATAGCTTCAACATAGGTTGAGTATTTGAGTATAAGACTGGTTTACCCCTAGCTGTTTGTTATTGATCCGGATGCAAGGCTGAGTAAATGTCTTCAGCTAATGCCGTACTTATAGTAGAGACTTTTTTAATTTCTTCAATACTTGCACTCTGAATTGATGTAATTGAACCGAAATGTTTTAACAACTCTCTTCTACGTTTTGGTCCAATTCCGTCAATATCTTCTAATTTGGAACGTTGTCTCGCTTTACCTCTCCTCGCTCGGTGCCCCGTAATAGCAAATCGGTGAGACTCATCTCGTATGTGCTGTACTAAGTGTAAGCCCGGTGAATCAGCCGCAATTATTATTTCTTTATTCGTCTCTGGATTTATGAGTGTTTCTAAACCAGGTTTACGGGTCACGCCTTTTGCGATGCCGATTATTTGCACATCATCTATAGCTAGTTCTTTTAAAACATCAACGGCCTGCGTCACTTGGCCTTTGCCACCATCGATAAACAATATATCGGGTTTTTTCCCCTCGCCTTTTTTAAGCCTAGAAAAGCGTCGAGTAAGGGCTTGATGCATCGCAGCATAGTCATCGCCCGCTGTCACTCCCTCTATATTGAAACGTCGATAATCCTTCTTTAACGGCCCATTGTGATCGAAAACGACACAAGAGGCGACAGTTGCTTCACCAGAGCTATGGGATATATCAAAACATTCGAGTCTTTTAGGTGTAGCATCTAAACCAAGACTTTCCTGTAGTGATAAGAATCGCTTGAAAACATTTTTCTTACTGGCCATTTGATTGACGAGTTGCTGTTCGGCGTTAGTTTGTGTTAGCCGCTGCCAACCCGCCCTATCACCGCGCACATTATTACTGATCTCAACTTTTGATGCTCTTTTAGATGAGAGCGCCTCTTTTAATACGTCGGTATCATCCAATGCATGGCTAATGATAATACTTTCTGGTATTTCTCTATTGGCACTTAGGTACCATTGAGCAACGAAAGAGGAAAGCACATCTTGCTCCGTCTCTTCAATCGACACTTTTGGAAACAGTGCTTTAGTACCGATAACTCGCCCACCGCGCACGAACATTTGATAAATACAAACGCCACCAGATTGCATCGCACAGCCAATGATATCGGCATTGCCTGATCCGCCTATCACAGACTGTTGCTCTTGGGTGTGTTGTAAAGACTGTATTTGATCTCTTAGCATTGCAGCCACTTCAAAATTAAGTGACATTGCCGCGTCTTCCATTTGCCGTGCTAAATCAGTCATGATTTTGGTGCTTTTGCCTTCCAAAAACATAATTGCATGAGCTATATCCCTTGCATATTGCTCTTTATCGACCAGATCAACACAAGGCGCCGAACAGCGCTTTATTTGATGCTGAAGACAAGGTCTAGACCGATTTTTAAAAAAACTTTCATCACACTGGCGAATCTGAAATATTTTTTGGAGAAGATTGAGCGTTTCTCTGACGGCTGTGCCACTCGGGAAAGGCCCAAAATATTTACCTTTACGTCTTTTAGCACCTCTATGAAAGGTAACTGATGGGTATTTCTCAGCGTCATTAATAAAAATAAAGGGGTAACTTTTATCGTCACGCAATAAAATATTATAGGGGGGCCGGTACTGTTTTATTAAGTTTTGTTCAAGTAGCAAGGCCTCAGTCTCACCGTGAGTAATCGTAATATCAATATTAGCTATTTTACTCACTAAAGCTTGTGTCTTAGTGGTCAATCCCGACACTCTGAAATAGCTTGAAACGCGATTTTTAAGATTTTTTGCCTTGCCTATATATAACAACTCTCCTTGTGCGTCTAACATTTGATAGACACCAGGACGCATTGTTAATCTGTCCAAAAACTCTTTACTGTTAAAATCCTCCAATATTCAACCTTATCTAACCCTTTAACTAATAAATTTGTAAGTACTGCATACATCACATTATGCAGAGGCATCACTGTTTGCAATTAAACGCTATTTTAGTGCCTCTGATTCGCTAATATTTAGCGCTTATGAGTCCTTCCCCCTAGAGGCATTAGAAAGGTCTCGATTGTCTTTTATATTCGCATCCATAAGTGTATTCAACGCCAATTGATGAATCTCTGACAATCTCTCTCTGGCGTCATCTGTAATTCCTGAACCCGATGATAATGATACTTCTAGATACACACCTATTTCTGCAAAATAATAAATGCGGGCACTCTGGCTACCTGCCCTTCTTAATTTGCTGTATGAAATTTGTGCTCCGTGCACCAGTATATGATTGATGTCGTTAGCACTCATCAATGGATTACGCTGCTCTGGGGGCTGCTTATTAATACTGAGTTCTAATCTTGTATTTTTACGCATAACGCCCTCTTTATTACCTATTTAATCCACAAAACTAATAAAAATGACATTTTCAACCTCAACATAATGGCAATACAAATGCCACTATTTGAATTGTATCGCAAGAAAAAGCTCGATCAAATGCAGAGGTTTAAGACCGATAACTATAAGTCAGACACTAGTATTTTATTTTCGCCAGATAAAGACTAAGGTTAATACAATCACCAATACGTTTAACCAGTTGTAACTCATGATTAATGTCGTCGGGAAATTGCGTTACCACAGAGGCTGATTGGGTTTGGAATTTGCCTTTTATCATATAAGTATTTTTTTGGGTAATTTCGATATAAGTATTTCCTGCGCGTTTCACTGATGCGTAGGGTTCTCCATCAAATAAATCTGCCGTTTTGTCCCGCGCAATAACGCCCTTAATACAAGTAGGCTTTATTTTTCTAGAAGCTGGTCCAGCGGCGGTTGACTGGGTATTTTCAGTCGGGTCTAAGCCTGCTAGTATCTGAGACTGGATTAAGGTAACGTCATTGTCTTGTTCAGGCTGTTTATTTATGAAAGCCATTTCCCAGGGTCTATCGTCGACAGTTAGTATTGTGGAACTCGCGATGACTGCAAGAAACAAAAATATAACACCTTTGTGGGTATCCTTCATATAACAACTACCAACACCTACTTAATACAAACCAAAAATTGACAATTCAATGTGAAAAGAGTTAGTGATAAATAATAATTAGACCAATAATAGGAGCTAATTATGAACAACCGCTTACTAACACTTTAACAGATAAAAGTTTATCGATTTAGCTTTTTTTAATATTACCTGAAAAACCCTGTTTATAGGGTCAATTATAATCTGCTAAATATTTCATAAGGGCTTTTACATACTAAATCAGATAATCTCTAAGAACCTAAGAACCTAAGAACCTAAGAACCTAAGAACCTAAGAACCTAAGATAAAATATTTTGTGACTACTGACTCTGCCAGTTTCTTGATTAATCTACACTCAGACGATTTTCATTCATACTGCTCTAATAATCTTAGACAAGCCTAAACGCAATATTTTGAGTAATACACTATACTTGGCTGTTAATGCCCATACTCTGACTTGAAAGTATCTCATACACAATCTTTTTGATTAATTTTTTCTCAAGTAGGCCGATAACTTACTATCGAATCGAATTTTGAGGGCCTTGAAATGATAAATACTTTTTATTCAAACACATCTTACGTGAGCCAACAAACAGAAATTTCTTCAATAGAAAATGAGGCGCAACGTAATCCGGGCGCAACGGCCAACGAAGCCATGCTAGCACGATTAGCTAAAAACGTACCTGGATTAAAAAAGGATGATGTCACAGACTTAGCCACCAATAACTTCAGCCCAACGAAAATAGCGCAAAGAATTTCAAAGTTTGTCGAGCAAGGCTTACAAAATGCTCGCAATGAAGGGCGCAGTGAAGCAGAAATTCAAAGTAAATACGATGCTGCAGTGAAAGGTGTACAAAAAGGGTTTGATGAGGCGAGAGAGATTTTGGAGAATTTAAGTCTGCTAAGTGCCGATATCGCCGGTAACATTGATACAACGGAAGAAAAAACCTTTAAGGCACTTGATGCTATTAACCCAGCTAATAGCTCATCCCCTAGCTTACCTGTTTATCACACCCAAGCCGCGGCTGTTGAGCGCTTTAGCACTGCAGAATCCTTCTCACTAGATCTTAAAACTCAAGATGGCGACAGTGTGAAAATTGTATTTGCCAATCAGAGTTCTCAAGAGGCCACTTTTGCTTATGCCGGCGATAGCGATGGAAATTACAGCGCCCTCTATAACCTAAGCCAAAGCCAAAGTAGTGCTTTTCAATTCCAAGTCCAAGGAGATTTGGACGATGATGAGCTAGCAGCCATTGCAAATTTGATATCCGAAGTCACTGAAATATCCAATGAATTTTTTAATGGGGATGTACAAAAAGCCTTTGAGACGGCCTCTGAGTTCCAATTAGACAAGAGTGAATTATCCTCAATGAACCTATTGCTAACCAAGTCTCAAGAATATTCTGCTGCGTCCAATTATCGCAGCGTACAAAATAATGCAACCCCGGATACCGGTAAATTATCCGGCCATATGTTGAATAACTTTGATCAAGCCAGTCAAAAACCTGAGCTAGATTTTATTGAGAGTATTCAGCAAGTCAGTCAACGTCTTTTAGATAGTCTAGTTCAAAACGACAACCGCTTCATTGAAGCAGATGATGATCAAAAAGCAATATTTAGTGACAGTTTAAGCAAAATAAAAGATATTATTGAAGCAATGCGCGAATCACAAACAGAGCAAAGTGTAGATGATATTATGCCTACCTCAGCGCCAGTATCTGAAGGCGACCAGACTTAAATTGCACAATAGCATTAGACTTTTTCGACCCCAAATTTAGTACTCGTCTATTTAGAGATTGACTAACAAGTCCAAAATATTACTCGTTGGCTGGTTGTACAATGAAAACCAAGATATCCTATTAATATTCTCTGAACACCCTGCAGGGTGATTACTACTCTAGTGATTACCCTGCCACTATCCCCTTGTGTGATTGACTGTTTAAGCACGAGTTATTTAAGTACAAAGTAGGCCCGTTATATGATTAGAGACCTTTGCTCGATAACGACACTCGGAACTTCGTGCCAAGCCCTCGATTAGTAATTTTGATTAACATCCGTCTCGGTTGTGCCTGTTTTAGATCCCCTATACTATGCTTACAGATACTCGTGAAATTGATTTACAGGAGCCTTTGCGTGAATGACAATGTGGTAGATATTAGCAAACGACAAGACAAAGCTAAGCACGATAAGAAACAAGCGGGATTTGACAAAATGCGTGAACGTTTTGAAACCGCTTTTCCCAGTGAGAAAAGCCCCAAAGAAAAATTGCTAGGTATTTTCAAAAAGGAGAAAAACAAAGCTAATCCTAACAAAAAGAAATAACGGCTTTTAAAGTTTGTTGAACAGCGTTTGATAAGCGAAAAGTCCCTGACTTCCGCCTGTGTGTATAAACAATTGGTTAGACTGAGCGGCTATAGCATTCGTTTCAATCAGATCAATGAGCCCCGCCATTGCTTTTCCTGTATAGACAGGATCTATTAATATCCCCTCTAGTGACGCGCAGCGTTTAACCGCATCAATCATAGACGGTGTGCTGATACCATAGCCTTCACCAAAATATTCATCATTAGTCTGTATTATTCCCTGTTCAAATTTAGGACTCAGTTCAAGATAAGCCAACAGATCAATCAGTAAATTAGTCACCAACGCCTTTTGTTGCTCATTGGATTTACTGACGCATATCCCCAATACGGGAATCTGGCTTTTGGCGGCAATAAGACCCGCGAGTAACCCGGCTTGAGTTCCCGCACTTCCAGTGGCAATTACTATTTGATCTATCGTTAATGACTGCTGTTCAATTTGCTGAACAATTTCCATCGCGCATTTCACATAGCCTAAACTACCAATAACATCAGATCCTCCTATAGGAACCAGATAAGGCTTGTAGCCTTGTTGCCTTAATTGAGACATCAGTATCTTTGCATAGCTCGCTAAATCTGCATTTGCTGCTAGTCGATGAATCTTGGCACCTAATATATTATCCAGTAAGATATTTCCGTTTAGGTAATAGTCCGCCTTAGGCGTGCCAACGACATCTTCTAAAACCAACTCACAATGCAGTCCAAATTTCGCCGCTGCAGCGGCCGTTTGTCTCGCATGATTGGACTGTAATCCACCTAGAGTGACTAATGTATCAGCGCCTTTGGCGAGTGCATCTGCAATCAGATATTCTAGTTTCCTGGTTTTATTACCTCCCCCAGCTAAACCAGTACAATCATCTCTTTTAAAAAACAAATTACAGTTAAGAGAAGTTGATAGTCTTGGTGCGAATTCAATTGGGGTGGGTGTATGGCTAATATCTACACGGGGTATTGCATTAAAATCTCGCATTACATGTTCCTGAATGAAAGTGGCCAACCTATAGTTTGCGTCTAAATAATTTACCTGACCATCTTAAAACCTGAAAACAGCACTAATTAAAGGCATAAATCACCCTTTCAGTTTGTTTTCAAGCTAGAATTCAGCCTGTTGAACCAATGGGTCTAAATATGATAGCTTTTCTTCGACTATTAATCATCCTTCCGCTGTTTATACTGATCTGCATTTCGGGTTGCCTACTAGGCCTTGCGCGCCCTTTTCATCGCAACAATACCCAAGTAGTGGCCAGCTGGTTTAGTACTTTGGCGCCCTTACTGGGCATTAAACTACTAAATCGAGTGAAACCAGAAGCCCAATATAGGCCAAAAGTTATTATTGGCAACCATCAAAGCACCTATGATTTATTTACAATTTCTGCCGCGGTGACTGAAGGTACGGTGAGCATAGGCAAGAAAAGTATCCGCTGGTTGCCATTTTTCGGTCAACTGTACTGGCTAACAGGTAATATTTTAATTGATCGCAACAATAAAGATAGCGCCAAAAACACGATTGCTCAAGTCACCGAACGCATTCACAAAAACCGTCTATCAGTGTGGATGTTTCCTGAGGGAACAAGAAGCCGTGGCGCTGGGCTATTAAACTTCAAAATGGGTGCATTCAACACGGCCATAGCAGCCAAAGTACCTATAATGCCGATCGTTTTAAGTACCACTACCCACTTCAAGCTTAATCGTTTTAATAATGGTTACGCGATTGTTGAGATGCTTGAGCCAATTTCAACCAGTGCTTATACCAGCAAAGAGGCTAAGGTACTGGCTAATATATGCCATCAGCTAATGCAAGAAAAAATAGCCGCGTTAGATTCTGAAGTCGCTGTGCTAAATAAAGCTTAATTTCTAATTGCCTGTTTATTACCTAATCTATAGACTTGCCTCTGATCTTGTCGGGGTGCTGCACGTTTTTTTATTTACATTGAATGTATATAAGCTGACGAGGCTGAGATTGGCACTGCCATATCCCGTTGAACCTGATCAGGTTAAATCCTGCGTAGGGAACAAGAAGCAACATCCTTCCTATCAATCTGTTGTGATTGCTCGAGAGCTTGTTTACCTCCTTGTTCCATTCTTTCATTTTAATGGGCAATAGAATACATGTATAACGCCTCAAATGTAGCAATTGTCGGCGCCGGATTAGTCGGTAGATTATTAGCTTATCAATTAAACAGACTTAACTATCAGGTAACTTTATACGAAGCTGACAAACTCATTCCTGTAGCTGAGGCTAATCGTTTATCTGCTGCCGCCTTCACCGCTGCAGGCATGATAGCGCCAATTTCAGAAGCTATTGAGGCTGATTTAAACACTTATCATTTGGGCAGAACCTCGCTATTACTCTGGCCCTCAATTATTCAACAACTTAACATCTCTTGCTCTCAACCCATTGACTATCATCAAGCGGGTAGTCTAATTATCTGTCATCCACAAGACAGCGCTGAACTCACTCATTTTCAAAGACAAGTGCATCAACTCAGCAAACACACTGCTATAGCTTATCAAACCCTCAACCAGCAACAGATCAATCATTTAGAGCCCGATTTAGCTAACCGTTTTGCCTCTGGTTTACTACTCGAAGACGAAGCGCACATTGACAACAGACAACTGCTAAATGTATTGATATCCGAATGTATTGAGAACGGGGTTAAAATAGTCGATCAGCAGACTGTGGACATCGTTGATAATTCAATCTGCTCAAGTGGAGAAAAAGTCAGTTACGACTGGGTATTTGATTGTCGTGGAACAGGTGCAAAAAAACAACTAGCTAATTTAAGAGGGGTCCGTGGAGAAGTTTTAAGAGTACATTGTCCTGCGGTAAAACTGTCGCGTCCTGTGCGTTTAATGCATCCAAGGTATCAGTTATACCTAGTACCAAAACCCGACCAGCATTTTGTTATCGGTGCCACTCAAATTGAAAGCGAAGATACTTCGCCAGTATCAGTACAGTCCATGCTTGAACTTTGCAGTGCTATGTACAGTATTAATCCAGCCTTTGCCGAAGCACGTATCGTTGAACAGAACACTAATTTACGCCCGGCGCTAGCTGACAACAAACCGCAAATATTAGTCAACCAACAGCAGGTTTCAATTAATGGCCTTTTTCGACACGGTTTTTTAATTGCCCCAGCCATTGTCAATAGCGTAATTGATTGGTTAGATGGTAAAGAATGCCCCCATTTTAACTCGCTATTTTCTTTTTCGGAGTAATAAGTGCTTAATATTTATGTTAATAACCAACCACATTGCATTGATGAAGACTTTAGTTTAGTGCAGCTAATAGCATTAACTGGCCACGGCGATCAAATGATCGCCATTGCCATCAATGGCGAGTTTGTCTCTAAAGCACTGTATTCGAGTACTAAAATTACTGATTCAGATAAAATCGACATTGTTAAACCAATAGGAGGTGGCTAATGGACACGCTCAATACGGCAGATGATATTTTAAGCCTTTATGGGGAGCAATTTAACAGCCGTTTTTTACTCGGCACTGCTCTCTATCGATCTCCTGCAGAAATGTGTGAGGCAATTGCCGCTTCTGGATCTGAATTCATCACGTTAAGTTTGCGTAGACAAAACCCAGAAGATAATAATGGCCATAGTTTTTGGCAGATGATTAAAGATACCGGCTGCAAACTACTGCCTAATACCGCAGGCTGTCGAACCGCAAAAGAAGCTATTAATTTGGCTGAGATGTCCAGAGAATTATTTGAGACACATTGGATCAAGCTAGAAGTCATAGGCGACGATTATAACTTACAACCCGACCCTTTCGAACTTGTCATTGCCGCTAAAGAACTCATAGATCGCGGTTTTAAAGTGCTACCTTATTGTACTGATGATCTAGTACTTTGCCTGAGACTTAAAGATGCAGGGTGTCAAGTGCTGATGCCTTGGGGAGCCCCAATCGGAACAGGCCAAGGGCTGTTAAACAAATACCATCTACAGAGCCTACGTGATCGCATACAAGATATCCCGCTGATAATAGATGCCGGATTAGGCTCTCCTTCACAAGCTGCGGCGGCATTAGAAATGGGTTACGATGCTGTATTATTAAACACCGCGGTGGCGAAGGCCGATGATCCCGCCCTGATGGCGAAGGCTTTTGCACAGGCAATTAAAGCGGGTCGAAGTGGTTATTTAGCGGGCCTGATGCAACGCAGACAGACAGCATCCGCTAGCACCCCTGTCCTAGGCCAACCTTTTTGGCATCAACAATAACCCGATGAGTAGCTGACATGTCTCCTAAACTATTACACAACACTGCTACTTTCACAGATCACTTTGGCACAAGTCAATTTAAGATAGAGCCAATGCTAACCTCTATGGCGGCATCTAGTGAGCAAGTTGAAAGTGACTCTGAGAACACTCAAGCTTATGTTTCTAATAAGAAGACAATTAGACTAGTGGTCGATGACGATGCCCTGAACGATAATTTTAACGCCGTTCTAAACGCTCTGTGTGCGCCAGAACACCAAGATACTACTAACAAAATATTGTTTACTATCACTGAATTGTGTTTTTGTCCGCTACTATTTGAAAAAAACACCAGTCGAACATTACTGCACACAAACTTACAAAAAATCATTGCTCATTCAGACATGTTGATCTGTAATCAAGTTGTTTTACCGTTGTTAGCCTACGCAGATGCAAAGACAAGCATAAACAACCTAATAAACACAGAAGGCTTATCAGAACTGCTCTCTGCTTTAGAGTTGGATAGCCTGCTAATAAACAGCACCAGTGAGACACAGTGGTTTTATGTTTCTAATCGACATATCGCTAACTTTTCATACACTGCAGTAGATCTTCTACAATATACACAAAAAGGACTGCTTTCAGCCGCAATAGCGAGCTTTAGTATAATAGGCAAGCGGTCTTGTGACGCTGTCGTTTTAGCACTCTCAGCGCTCACTGAAAGTATTGCTAACATGCCAAAATCATTGACCTTTAACGACCTCACTTGGCCTAAAGATTTAATTCACTATCCTGTGATGAATACTTCTATCAATCAAATAAAATGTCCAGCTTTTGCCACTACTGAAACACTTTCTCTGGGCTTATATCCGGTAGTAGACAGCCTAGAATGGTTAGAACGTCTATTGAATCTGGGTATTAAAACAATACAACTGCGGATTAAAGATACACCATTTCCCCAGCTTGATCTGGTCGTGAAAAAAGCGGCTCTACTAGGTGCCAATTTTAACGCTCGGCTGTTTATTAATGATTACTGGCAATTAGCTATAAAGCACCAATGTTATGGTGTTCATCTTGGGCAAGAAGATTTGGATAATACAGATTTAGCGGCCATTCAGCAGGCAGGTTTACGTTTAGGTGTTAGTACGCACAGTGAATTTGAATGGCTTCGAGCAATTTCCATTAAACCGAGTTATATTGCCATGGGAACGGTGTATCCAACCAATACCAAACCGGCTATTTTAATTGGCTTAAATAATCTGCACAATTGGAGCAGGACACTCGCCAAACACTTTCCATTAGTCGCGATTGGCGGAATTAAACTAGACAATATAATACCTGTATTAAACACAGGGGTAGGCTCTGTGGCGGTGGTGAGTGCAATTACTCACGCCGATAATTATAAACAGGCGACAGCGCTGTTGAACCAATGTCAACAACTTCAATTTCGGAGCGATTAAAGAGTTATACCTCTAGCGTTCGCTGCTAAAAGACGACCCAGCAACCGTTTCGCAATCTTTCTTCACTTGATAATTCGCTGTTTGAAAGGTTTACAGTGACCTTTGTACGAACCTAATATCATTAAGGTTGTTAAACCCAAGATTGCTTTTGATTAATCAACACTTTTAAACTTCTTTCAGTGTCGGCCTCTTTAAAATCACTCGCCACCGCATGCGCTCTTAAAAGCTAAATTCAGCCCACTCTTGATCCATTTAGTCAGGCATAAATTGACTGCTTTGCGCAGGGTAATTGTGACACAGTATGACTTCAGCATTATCCTAAATTCGGCAGTTGATCACGAAAGTCTACACAAACTATTAATGCACCTAGAAAACTAGAAAAATGTCTCATCACCAATAAGGTGACCACGAATTTTCCTAATTTCCTTTGCACACCAATATCTAGCGCAGCTTTTTCGCGCCAAACTGCCGAATCTAGGATTATCAGTGGTTAATTGAGTTAAGCGTCTCAATACTTTGACATAATCGTTTTCTGTGATGAAACAACCGGGCTGAAAAATTGGTGGGTGAATAACGACTATGCTATAAGGACCAAGCTTTTTTAATTATCGACCAAGGTTTCAACATATCATAAGGCATAAATTGTCTCAAATTTTTTCCTGATTAGCCACATACCTCCTCTATTGATAACTGATTAAAAAGTCAGTACTATATTTATAATCAGTAGTGCACTTGGAGGTCGTTATGTCAATCAACAAAATCCAATATCAAAAGGGCTATAATATGTTCGATTTTCTCGACAACTATGGCACTGAAGAGCAGTGTGAAGCAGCATTATTTAAATGGCGATGGCCTCAAGGTTTCGTTTGCCTTTTATGT
>JAWUWK010000043.1:0-13417 GCA_034111875.1 Gammaproteobacteria bacterium | reverse complement strand
GCTGAAGGCATAATTCCAGTTATCACATAAAAATTAGGATCTGTTATGAATGCACACAACAAACTTTACCAACAGCTCACTCAGGAGCAAAGATACCATATTTCAGGTTTATATAAAGCAAGGATTAGTTTAAGAGATATTGCCACCGATTTAGATGTTAAATTAGAGCTTACTCATACATTTACAACGACAGCAGTCAATGAGCATGATTCGAACCAAGCGAACCACCTACTGCATGGTGAAGAGGAATATGTTTTTGCTGATTCTGGATATCGTGGTGCACAAAAGCGAGAGGAATTAAAAGGACACTGAAGTAGGTTGGTATATTGCCGAGCAGCCAAGCAAAATGAAAGCGCTCAAGCAGCATCCTAGAATAAATAAAGCGACCATTAAACTAGCGTATCTAAAAGCCAGTGTCCGTGCTTTTATTGAGCATCTCTTGAGGATCATAAAATATCAGTTTGGATTTTAAAAAGCACGTTATCGAGGACTATCGAAGAATGACAACAAACTGCCTGTTATGTTTGCTTTAGCAAATATTTACCGACTGAGGCAGCTGTTGAAACCATAGGATAGTTGCGTCCAAAAGACGGAAAACCGCAAATGGATAGTCAATAGAAGGCTGTCATCAGACAAAAAATCAGGTTTGACGCGATAGTTGACTTAAGAAGTTATACAAGGGGATTTTGATAACTTGATCGCTGTTTCCCTAGTCAGGGATACGTGCATGATCTTATGCATTCATACAAATCAGGCTAGGCTCGAGCACAAAAAAAGTTCAATGTTTGTATTTTATGGCTCAATAACCAAACTTTAAACGCTACTCATCTATTGCCGCTGCTGTGTAGAAAAGACAATTACGATCTTTTTAACTCGATCAGTGGCCCATTTTCGCCTGTGCTTCATTTATTGGTTCTCAATTTAGAGGGTGTTGGCGGATGTTATTTATCAGGATAGGGCTTGTTGTGGCAGTAACAAGCGACGTTCAGATTTTCGTTGATCAGAACAATTAAACATGGGTCGTTAGAACCCCATCGTTAACTCTTGCTCGGAGGATGCGCCTATATGATTATCAGGCCTTACCTTTCGGGCCTTAGTTAAACAAGGGTAGATTGAAACCTATAACTAACAGCATAGACCTAGTATTATATTGATCCTAAAACTGACTGCTCCCCATTTTATTGGACGTCCTTTTTATTTTTTAATTGATGGAAAATTTAGGATTAAATTATGACCGAGAAAGTGCAGGATCATGTTTGGCATGACGAAGACATTATTGGTGTAGACCATAAGAGTGCAGATGATCCTACTTATGAAACCATATACATAGACATGGGCGATGAAGGCTCAGTTATATTGAACAGAGCGGATATCATCATGTTAGCTCAGCAATTTAGTATAAAAATAGTCGACGGCTTCTCGCCGCAGATACTATCGGAGCAGTTAGACAAAGCATACGATATAGCTAAAGAAGCTGGTCTAGACACAGATGGCATTAACAGTGCAGAAAACATCGTTAGTGATATAGAGAAGATGTTATCAAAAGGGTAGTTTTTAAAAGGGCGGGCGCAGGGTAGTCTCTTTCCTTTTGCCCTAGTCGGTGAAACAAGGGTAGTGTGCTGTTTTACATGACTTATAAAAAAATTAATTCGTGATGAGCACCTTTATTGTCATAGAATATTAATAAGTATGGTGAAACAGAAATTATCTATGCACGACCTGTAAACATATATAAATTTTTTATATGCATATAGACCAATCTGTCTACCCTATGGCTAATTCTTTACTCAAAAAGTCGCAGATGGCCCATAACCTAACTCAGTTAATTTTTGCCAAGTATTAAAATGTAAAAACTACATGCGGTTTTGAAAAAATCGACCTAGCACCGCGCTATTCAACTGGGTTAAATGGACTCTCTGTGATGTATGACCTGAGTGCATCAACTATAGCGATTAGTTCTCATATATTAAGCGCATTTGAAACAGAGGCTGAGTTCTTTTATTGAGTCGATTTCTGTGACCAGATTTCGTGCTTTCTAGGCGGTGTTTTAATCCGTTAATACTGACAGGCCTGTGTCATTAAATCACGCTTTAAGCAAACTGTTGGTACCATTCAACCTCACTGATCAAATCTAGCGTCGATTCTAATTGGTCGATAAATGTTAACCCGTTTAAATGGTCTAACTCATGCTGGAAAATACGCGCAATAAAACCCGTCATTATTTTTTGCTGTTGATTACCCTGTTGATCAAAATAACCTACAGTAATTTCGCTATGCCTTGGTACTAAACCGCGCATGCTTGGTACACTTAAACAGCCTTCCCAGCCCTTTACTGTTTCATCAGAGGTATGCAATATTTCAGGATTTATTATCGCTGTCGGTGCCATTAATGGTGCGTCGGGATATCGGGTATTAGGTTTTGAGCACATAATAAAGATGCGGACACTGTGGTGGATTTGTGGTGCTGCAATGCCTACTCCACCTGCATTTGACACTGCCAGCATCATTTGACTAATGAGTTGCTGGCATTCATCGGCAAGTATATTATCAACCTCAATTGCTCTTTGTCTTAATACCGCATGACCTAATTGAGCAATGGAGTATGTGTTATTTTTAGTTTGACTCATGGGCTTTTGCCTTAATTGCTATTTTAATATTTTATGACCACCCACAAGCCATTTTTGCAGGAAGATAAATGTCAAAACCGGTGGTATAGCGCTTTCAGGTACTTCTAAATACTGAGTAATGTATTTATGTTACTTTTTAAAATTCAAAATTAATTATTTTCTCAGCTAGCCTAGCTCAAACTTTACGCCACAACTCTATCGCATTGTATAAGTGCACTTAAAATAATTCTAGTGTTGTTAGTTTTTATACTCCATTGGTCTTGAATCAACGTTTAAAGATGTTAACTGATTTATTTTTTTTATCCTCTGGATCAAAGGCGTTAAGGGCACTTTCGTTCTGCGTTTGTTTTTTGGTAAAAGCCACTTTTCAGCCACCCAATCAATATAGTCGTCGAGTCCTTTGTTGTTAATAACCACAGGCTCAAATTCTGGATTTTCTTTGCAGGTGTTTATTGTCTCTTGCAGCCATATTGACTGATCAACAAGCTGCTTGGTTCTAAATGACACATCATCTAAAATAATTCCTTTTAAGATTCGCTTTGAGCGGCTAGTTTTTCCATTCGATGGCGATTGGTACGATAACCGTGCCGATAAACGTTAGCGCTATAGCGAGGTAAATTTTGTAGAAGTTATCGGTATTATTATCAGCAACAGCAACAGCAACAGCAACAGCAAAGCTAGACCAAAATAAAACTAGAAATGTAAAATACTTAGTTGATGATCTCTGCCTGGTTTGTAAAATAGATGTCATCAAATAATGCCTTTTTTTGAAACTTAAACAATTGCTTTAAAATTAAGCAGCGCGGTTAACTATTTTGTTGCTTTGTTTTAAAATCCCACGGTAAGAGTTTTCCAAGAAAATTGATAGTGGCGAGTGTATTCACGAACACCAATAGATCTTATATGCACAAGATAAAGCATAGAGCTTGTGAAAAAGCATTCAGATAAAGAGACGACCTGTGGATTACTTTGCTAGAAAGGCTATTCTAGTCGAAGTTCATCAATTAGAGTCAATTAAACGTTCTTCCTTTATTTGACGCTGAGTGTTTAGTGTAAAAAATGGTAATATAACGGCGTATATTTAAACTCTCTATCGTCTGTATCGTCAAACGGGCAGCGGTATTTTCAAAGGTAATCTATTTATGACGTTTAAGATGGCTAAGGGGTCGGTCTTCGCAATGTTATTGCGTTCTCCGTGGTGGTATAGCGTATTAGTTGGTCTATTCTTCCTAGCGGCCAGTTTGCTTATTACTGATGCGCAGTACATGATTCTGAGCATTGCGAGTGCGATGCCATTTTTTGGAATAGGGGCGTACGCTGGCTATAAGCAGTTTCAACAACCTTCACAAAAACGAGTTTTGGACGTCACTCAACAAGCACAAAAAATGCCGGCTGGGGTCATCGCTCAAAAAATAGCGGCTAACTATATACAAAGCGGCTACGAGTCTGTGACGTTTAAAAGCAATGGCGCTGATTTGGAGCTTATCCGAGGTAGTCGAAAACTATTGTTATCCAGTAAACGATTTAAAGCGGCTAATACGGGAATAGAGCCTTTGAAATTATTAGTTGCTGCGGGTCAAGAAACAGAAGCAACAGGGTATTTGTATGTGACGCTGGGTGACATCACTGCTTCTGCACGCAACTATGCTCAAGAAAATAATATCGAGTTAATTCAGTCTAGCAAACTCGCGACGCTATTTGATGGTAGAGCGAAGATTGACTGAAGAAAGCATAAAAAAGTATTATTTTCGCTGATATTAGCAGTATCTCGCAATTTTTTTGGATCACAATAAAGCTTGAGAACCGAGTATGTCGATCTATAGATTAATTTCGTTAGGCTAAGTATTTTTGAATTAAGTCTCAAAAGCCGCTGAAAGTGGCGTTTTTTTGCGGCTGATTCCCAGAAAATAAAAGACTTTATCTGATTGCTGTTTTTGTACATTGAGCAAATAATCTGATTTCTCAATAGTGCAAGCTTAATATTCGATAATCATAAAGAAAAATTCCGTTGAATAGCGAATGGGGCTGTTTTTTCTTGAGTTACCCTAAAAAAGGGTACTGAATAATGTTACTTAATCGTATTTTTTCCCCTTACGACAAACTCTATTGTCCTTTTGGGGTTTTAAGGTGCAAACTTTATAGTCTTATAACAAAAGTAGCTGAGGCTAGATTATCACCGCTAAAAGCGGACGATCTTTTGTACCGGTCAACGCATTGAAAACAGAGGATGAAAGGTTAATGGAAAAGAGCATTTTTAAGTTCGTCTGGAAATATTCGAAAAGAAACCAGATCATTTTATTGCTGGTTACTCTGCTAACTTTCCCGATATTGTATGTATCGCTTGAACTGCCCAAGCGTATTATCAATGATGCGATCAGTGGTGCTGATGAAGGTATTATTCTATTTGGCGTTGCACTCACTCAGGTGCAATTTTTAATGGTGTTGTGCCTTGGGTTTCTGCTTGCTGTTTTGGTGAACGGTCTATTGAAGATGCGCATCAATACGATGAAAGGGATACTCGCTGAACAGTTGTTACGGCGCTTTCGCTATCAACTGTTAACCCGAATTTTACGCTTTCCAAGACCGTATTTTAGAACGACAAGTCAGGGTGAATTAGTATCGATGGTGACGTCTGAAGCCGAACCACTCGGCGGAATTATGGGCGATATGTTGTCTCAGCCCATACTCCAAGCGGGGCAGATGCTGACAATCTTGGTGTTTCTTTTCGCTCAGAGTGTTTGGTTTGGATTGGCAGCCATTGCCTTAATTCCACTACAGGCGTGGATTATTCCTATTTTACAACGTCAAATTAATCTTCTCAATAAAAGCCGTATCCAAGAAACCCGTAAACTTGCCGCCGATATAGGTGAGAGCGCTGCGGGGGTGAGTGATATTCGGATCAATGGGGGGTTGCGATACAGAATGTCGCTTTTTTCAAACCGCTTGGGCAATATATACGACATTCGCTTTGCGATTTATCAAAAGAAGTTCTTTATGAAGTTTCTGAATAACTTCATCAATCAATTGACGCCGTTTTTTTTCTATTCTGTTGGTGGTTATCTGGCCATTAAGGGCCACATAACTGTCGGTGCGCTGGTTGCTGCATTAGCCGCATTTAAAGATATGTCTGCACCTTGGAAAGAGCTGCTGGCTTTTTATAATACAACTCAAGATATGGCCCTGCGATGGGTGGCTGTCACTGAACGTTTTGCACCGAGTTCTCTGGTAGATGATAGCTTATTTGAAGGCGTGCCAAAGAGTGTCTCTAGTTTGAAAGGTGATATTGACATTAAGAACGTCACACTTCGTGATGAAGACGGTAGAACGGTTTTGGAAGATATCAGTTTGGTGATACCTCAAGGTGCGCGCGTGGCTATCAAAACAGATAATGAAACCGCGGGCTTGGCCTTTGCCGATCTATTGACCCGTGAAGTCATTCCACAGCGCGGATCAGTGAAGGTCGCCGGGCGCGATTTGAGCAGCATACATCAAGAGACCTTGGCCAATTGTATTGGCTACGCTCATTCCAATCCGCATATACTGAGGGGCACTGTTGGTGAGAATCTTTTAATTCCCTTCAAAAACAAGCCGGTTGAGGAGGTGCAAGATCACTCCGACCTTCAGAGTTTTCGAATAAAAGCCGAGCAATCTGGCAATAGTATCGATCCGTTTGAGACTGATTGGGTTGACCCTAAAGTAGCTGGACTAGAATCTTCAGAAGAAATTCGCCAGTGGTGGTTCCAATTAGTTCAAGCGATGGGGGTCGACGATTTCATGGTTCGCCGTACTTTGCGTTCAAAGCTAGAGTTGGCCGGGCGCAAAAAACTGGCCGATGCGATTGTTCGATTGCGACCCGAGATCGCAAAACGTATAGCGAAGGCTGGTTTAGATGAAGTTGTTCATGGCTTTCACCCTGATAAATTTAATCCAGTTTCACCTTTAGGCAGTAACCTTCTCTACGCTCTACCCACGCGTGTATTGACCCAAGTTTCTTTATCAGAAGACGAAAAGTTTGTACGTATAATACGTAAACAGGGGATAGCTGATGAACTAATTGAGATGTCCGTTACTTTGATTGATAGCCTGACTGCAACGTTTGGTAATGATGGCACAGATCATCCGCTCTTTCGGCGTTTAAATATGGACGAAGAACTCTATCAGCGCCTCGGTATGATCATAATGAAACGCCGTGATGTTGGCGATGTCGGGTTGGCCTATGAAGATTATGCACTGATGTTAACGGTACCTTTTGCTTTTTCGGCTGAACAGATAGGCCCCGCGTTTAGTGAGAGCTTCAAGGAACGCGTTCTGCAGATTCGTAAGACGAGTGGGGCATTAATGGTGCAAGAATTGGACGAATTATTCGCACCTATTGATCCACAAAAATATATTCCCGTGATGACCGTGATGGGTAATGCGATCTTTGGTCGTATCTCTAGCATGGCCGGTGCACGTGAAAACATGATCGAAGATATTATCGTTGAAGTGCTTTGTGAGTCCGGATTACGACAGTTGGCTGCAGAGTCCATTTACGATCTGGCGACATCCTCGGGAGGTGATAATCTGCCTGCAGTTTTTAGGGAACGCGTCGCTTTCAGTCGAGCGGGCATTAAGAAACCGGATATATTAATTCTTGCAAACTCTCTGGTTAGCCATGATAGAGATGCACGTGATTTGATGATGGAGCGGGTCAGTGATTTGATGCCTGATACCACCAAGATTTTTATTGAGAAGCAAATCTTAAATCCTGAAAATTATGATTTGTTGGTTGAAATTGTCGATGGACGCATTGACGGTGGCACCCGCCAAGAAACAGCACAAGATACCGATACACGCCAAGACCTCAATCGAAAGATAGAAGAGATCGCAAAGACAGAACTGTTTGGTGAGCTTGATCGTAAGCAGCAGAGACTGCTCGCCTTTGGTACACAATGGTATTGCGCAGAGCCCGGTAAAAAGATTTTTTCAATGCAAGAGGAAGCCGATGCTGCCTATTTATGTATTAAAGGTTCGGCCGGTCTGTATTGGTCTGCGGATGATGGCGAAAGGCGCTTGATATCAGAGATAGTCCCAGGGCGACTGATTGGAGATTTATCAGTCATTCTCAATGACCGACGTACTCTCGATCTGGTGGCGATTGAAGACAGTGTGTTCCTGCGTATTGGCGCGACTGAATTAATGGCTGTCATCGATAATGACGCTATGGTGGCCTCTAGTATAATGCGCACGGTAGCCGGGCACTTGACTGGCATAGCAGCGACATTGCATTCCATGCGTACTTATTCAATTGAACGGGGAGTCGAGTTTTCTGAGTTCGATATTAAATAACTATCCTTGTCAGAGGTATTACCAGTATTTTTGATAAATCAGGCATTGAATCAATTGAGGCTAAATTAAGGGTGTGATTTCCCGCCCTCTGCTCAGAGGGCTCGGTTTTGAAACAGACTGTTTATGGCAACGTAATCGTAGATGACAACGTCATTTATTCTATTAAGATTAATGCCGACCTTGCCGCGGTCGATCTGTCTAGAGGTAAGCAGCGAATTAGCGACCAAGGTTTATTCGATGCCATAAAAAGGGTGGCTATCCAAGATAGTCGCCCTTTTTTGTGAAAGTCACTGATTATCTCTCTAGATGTTCCGTTAGGATTGTTCAATAATCGCTCAGGCGAAATGGTAGTCGTGAGCAATAACTTCAGCCAGACCTATTAAAGTAACACCGCTGTGAGCATTGCGGCTGCTCGCTTTATTATCATATGAATTGTGAAGCTAAGGCTACGAGGTGTCGAGGAATTATAGTCTCTGATGATTTAGTCATTCGCTTAATGCCTCTGGATTAAAGTAAGAGTTGCTCATAAGCTTGGCGTATTTCGATAAAGGTTTCTGGATTGCCACCAATATCAGGATGGTGTTTTTGCACCAGTTTTCGGTACTGCTGTTTGATTTCAATGTTGCTGGGGGCCGGTGTCTTTATGTTAAGAATATTAAGTGCACTTTGCCTATCACCCGCTAAATTCATCCTTTGATAAAAACTGTTGATTAGATTAGATACTTCTATCTCATCGGTTGTCTCGTATTCATTCCAATCCAAATAATAAGCTGCCAATTTCACATCTACCTCATTACTCAGTTCATTGCCGTTAGCATCTGTGAGCTGATCGGTAGGTAAAATTTTTATTTGCAATGCGTGAATTGATAAAGTTATTTTTTCGTCCTGCCAAAGGCTGGTTTGCAACTGATAAAGGGCATTCATAATAAGAAAATGTTGACGAAAAAGTTGTAAATTATCATTTTCAGCTAAATGGTTAAATTCTGGAAATTGGTCTTTCAAGGTATTTAATATATCAAATTCACTGATACCCTTTAAATTCTTTTTTAACAAGGTCAAAATGGCAGTGATCAAAGGGTTTCTCATGGCTCTCCTCAGGCTAAAAATAGCGACTTTCTAGTATACGATTATGTAATATACGTATAATTCGTACATCGTAAGGGGTTTATACGGTTATGTGTAGCATGATGCAGAAACGGATATTTTCGGTATCCAATGCGGATCTTCTGGCAAACTATGCCGAAATCGAGGGTCGAGACTAAAAACTTCAAAGCCTCAATCAAATCGTCAATATATTGCTTAAGCTGTTGTCATTCTCATTGTTTTGATGGGGGCATTCCAACCTATTCTCTATCGTCTCCAGGCTTTTTTGTTAGTCTATATTCAGCTATGTTTTGCATTCATTTCTTGTTTGAATAATTCAGCGTTAAACGGCAGGGGATCTCCACTTGATTCACCCTCGATCCGTGCGCCCCGAATTGCAGTTTTTTTAGCTAGACTTGCAGGGTTAAGGCGTATCAAATTACTAATATATTCACTATCATTAGTTAATTCTCCCGCTAAGATTTATGCTTTAATATAATTTTTTTGTTGATCAGTGACAGTGACAGTGATTGTATTTCGATAGGTACTCATAAGAAACTCTTTAATACAAAAAAAATAATCACACGCCTATCCAATTTATCATAATTGACGAGTTAATAAACGTTATATTTGCATCTTAAAAATTTCAAAGAATATTCGAGCAAGTTTTTTATTTTTGATCAGTATGCTCGGTGATATGGGAAGTGCCTTTATTTAATGGTGTGTAGATTGAATTAGTGTTCGAAGGCTGGTATTTAAAAAATATAAATATTAATGCGTTGGGACTTTCTACTAATCAACATCGACTGCTCCAATGGAGGTACAAGTGTTTTCCTTAAAACCAGTGCCTCTGTTCAAATTACACTAAATTATATGCTCCCGTCCCCGCAATAGCGATAATGCGATGATACACAGGAGTCACAGAGCTAAAAAGCGACGCGTGGTTGGGCGTCGTAATCGAAGGCATAATATGTTGGCCGTTAAATGAACTGGCGCCTGTATAGATTTTCTGGTTTAAAAACGGCGTATTGGATATTTTCATTGCATCAAGTATCAACTCAACGCTATTGCGTTTGGACAACAGAGGCTTTTTTAAACCGGCAACGATTGGTTGTGGCAGGCGTATATATCTTGCTTTCTACTACTTGACCTAATAATAGAAGTGACTGTTTTATATTGAAAATTAACTTATAATCAATATTAATCGGTTGAATATTGGAACCTTATTGAGTAGAAGCATGGAGAACAGACTATGAAAATTTTAGTGTTAAACAGTGGGTCGTCCTCATTAAAGTTTCAAGTAATAGATGTTGAAATTACCGAATCGGGAGAGTGCGCTGCCAACTATGTTGTCAAAGGCCTAGTCGAGAGTATCGGCAGTTATTCGCAACTGAGCTTTAATGTAAGTGGTCGCGCTAAAGTGCGCCAGAGTATGCCGCTAAAAAATCACCAAGCGGCGATCGAGACGGTAATGCGCTGGCTGATTTCAGCCCAGGCAGATATTGAGAGCATTACTAGTTACGCAGATATTCAGGCAGTGGGACACCGTGTCGTTCATGGTGGTGAGCATTTTACAAAATCTATCCTTATCGATAACGCGGTAAAATCGGGAATTGAGGACTGTATGGAGTTGGCGCCATTACACAACCCTGCAAACTTGAAGGGGATTGAGGCTGTGACAGCATTACTGGGGTCAACGGTACCTCAAGTTGCAGTTTTTGATACCGCTTACCACTCAACGCTCCCGGAAGAGGCTTATCTCTATGGTTTGCCTTATCAATATTATCGTCGCTACAAAATAAGACGCTATGGTTTCCACGGTAACTCACACCGCTATATCGCTTACAAGCATCGCAAAATTCAGCAGATACCCCGTGAGCAAGTTAACATTATCTCGCTCCATTTAGGTAATGGTTGCTCTGCTTGCTCGATACAGGCCGGTGTTTCTGTTGATACTTCGATGGGCTTCACGCCTTTAGATGGATTGGTTATGGGCACCCGTTCAGGCGATATAGATGCTTCTATATTGCACTACTTGCACCTTAAAGAAGGGTTGAGCTTTGACGACGTTGATAATTTACTCAATAAACGCTCGGGCTTATTGGGGATTTCTGGCTTGACCTCTGATATGCGTGAGCTGCTCGATGAAGCTGAAGAGTGCAATGATCGGCGCGCGAAACTGGCGATTGATATTTTTTGCCGTAATATCCGCAAGTATATAGCCGCTTACTTTGTAGAGGCCAGTGGCAATGTCGATGCCATTATTTTTACCGGGGGTATCGGTGAAAATTCGGCGGAAATTCGCCGACGCATATGTGAGCCTCTCGTCGCATTAGGTTTAGATTTTGATCCGGCGGCGAATACTTTAGGCCTTAAAGGGGTAGAGCACAGAGAAATCTCTACAGCGCAAAGTGTGCTTAAAGCCTTTGTTGTGCCTACTGATGAGGAATTTATCATCGCCGTGGATACGATTCGCCGAGTGGAGGGAGTGGAGGATCTTCACTAGTGGATACATAGACAACCTGTGTTTTCCGGTGCGCAGCCCGAGGCAAAGTTGCTTAAGGCTTTTTCAGAAGCGCCTGAAATTAATTAAGAAAATGGCCAAATTAAGCGCTCTAACTTTAAGCCAAAAGCAAAGACCTAATGTCATGTTTTCGAAGTATTTCCATTGTCTATGGATTGTCGTTATTCTTTTGTAAACCGGTACCGAGTAGAAACTACCGCCTGACTAACAAACTAGCGGGCCTAGTCATTAAAAAAATAGTGGGTAAATTATATGTCTAATAAAGTCGTCAAATTTGAATTCGAGAAAGAAACTAAAAACAGTGTTCGTTATAAGGAAGTGCCCGCTGAAGGCACTGCTCCCATCGTCGGTTCTCTGTATATTCAGAAGTGGTTTGCAGGTAATAGTAAATCTATAGAGATAACCATTAAAAAAAATGACTAAGCGGGACTAAATAACCCCGGACTTTCGTCTTAGCATTTAGCGCTATTGTTAAATATTTTGATTTTCAAGCTGACTATATTGGCACATGTGGGCGAGTAATAAAGACTCATACCGAACACCTCTACAAGTGCTGATTTCAGGCATTCATAATCATGAATAAAAAAATAAAGTTTCATACTGGATTCAGTCGAACTTGATTGCAGGGCATGTTTTAAGTAATAAAGTTGCATACTAGAATTCTGAAAAGTTACCAGATTATCAGATTTCGATGAAGGCGGTTAACGGCCTATAGCGGCCATTATCATGCTCGAAAAGCTTTCTCGGAGATGTCGCAAAATCATTGATGATAATGGATGGTCTAGCCACAGTATGCTTTGAAACAAAATATATATATTTCGTTTCAAATTAATGAGTTTCAGAATGTCGGAATCAACGGGTTACGGGCAAATACAGACCCTATAAGCGCTTATTTGAAACACTTTAGGGTATAGGGGGTTGCAGCAATGATTTTTGATAATACACTAAGTTAATGATTTTTTTTCTTTAGAGCCAGACCCATATGATGGGAGGCATGGTGATCATCTTGTACCATCAAACCTGAAAAACCTAAGGCTTTTATTTTAATTACTTCTGTTTTGATTTCTGATGTCACAGTGATTAAATAGTCTAAACCTTTTCTCTCATTGCTTATTTTCCAATGTGGTCTTACTCCACGTAAAAAATCCGTGTGAGCAGGGATCATGTTATCCATAGCCCGTTGTCCATTATTCAAATTGGAAACATTAATAGCTAATCCATTAGATAGTTCGGTTTTTGATACTTTAGTGCTTAGCATTAAATTGTTCATATCTTTCAAATGTTCCATGACAGCATCCAAATCAACCGAAGCCCAATCAACGTTTCCTTCCTCTAATAACTGATTGATTTCAGCTATCGCACCAAAGATTGACTGCCCAGACTCTGTTGGAAGCGCCACGACTCTTTGATCCTTATGTGCTGTTGATTTTTTTTCTTGAATAGATATGTTGTTTCCCTCTTTTGTGTAATGAGAGGTGTGATTAGAATCAGCATAGAGTGTTGGTGATACCAAACTGGTTATAACAAGTGAATATAAGATAGATTTCATGTTTCGCTCCTTAATTACATTGGTTTTGTGTACTTTAGCTACTCAATGATTCAATGATTCAATGATTCAATGTGTATGGTAAGCGACCTTAAGTCAGCATATTATCAAACGCTAATCATTCTTGCACACTCCTCCTCATTATTTACAAATAGGAGAGCAGCATGGATTCAATCACCGAAATACCCTCGCCGCCTGTTAACTGGCAACAACATCTCGACATTTGGAAAAAATCTGACTTGTCAGCCCCTAAATATTGTCAGGCTAATAACTTGGTCTATCATTGCTTTGCTTACTGGCGCAAAAAGC
>JAWUWK010000042.1:0-34683 GCA_034111875.1 Gammaproteobacteria bacterium | reverse complement strand
TTTTAGCCGCTGAAGGCTCTCCAGTAACTGCGCTTGCGCATTCTTCTAAGGTTTACCACGCCAAGCTTTGGCAGCCGAAGGCGGCCTTATACACTCTAATTACGCTTAATATCATCAATAATGCAAAAGTGAGCCCTCATTCATAATTAGCATAAAAAATCACAGTCAAAAGACTTCAACTGTGAAAGCCCCTGTTGTTAACACCTGTACCAACGGTACTTGGATTGGGAGCCATCGGCATCGCGGAGCGATTGAAAACGTGTTTTCAACCTATTGTAGGTCATCGCCATGAAAAGTGCCGCTTGCGGCTGCACCAAAAACACTTCAATTACGCTACATACTATTCTGCTTTCTGCCTTTATGCGCTTGCGCTATCCCTTAAAAGCTCTACAGCAGAGGATATTTTGACTATCCCGAATGTTTGAAGCTGTGAAAATCGTGCTTCATTACTATTAGACGAAAATTAACTTGGCCGGTGATTTACTGTATTTTGAAATAATCTATAATTAAAGCGACATACTTCATAGGTTACGTGAATATGCAGAAAAACTTCACTTTTGATGGATTAAAGGTATTGCAGCCAGCAGTAAATTATTTCTAACCTAATAGAAAAGGACAGTCAGGTCTAATGAATACGCTGATGTAGTGTGAGTAATATGGCGTAAAAACAGCCTGCATAGCAACAAGTCAGTTTTTTTAAAAATGAAATAGATCAAGAGTTGAGCTCAGGCTGCTATAAAAGATTTCATTCTAAATGATAAAAAATGCCTGTCTTATATGTCGCTATATGTCGTTCTATATGTCTATGTGTCCTCTCTATGTATCTTCATGTATCCTCCGCCAAGCATTGGCAGATCGGTATAAAGTGCCTAATAATGCTATTTAAGCGTATCGAAATTTTTATATAAGCCATAAAGAAAAATTTTAAAAATTGACCAAACCTCAGTTGACACAATTATTTAAGTCATTTAATCTGGTCTTCCAAACTGGGTCAACAACCGCTAATTAAGTTTTTCTAGGCAAGTGATAACTCTGTTCTGATCGGCAAGATGATACTAAAGAGAGTGCCTTGGCCGACTTTGCTAGATACTTCTATTCTCCCCGAATGATCTTTTATTATACCGTAAGATATAGATAATCCGAGTCCTGTGCCTACACCTACACTCTTAGTTGTAAAAAAAGGATCAAAGATTTTGCTTAGCTCTTCTTGGCCAATGCCTTGTCCGTTATCTTCAATTTTTACTATTATATTTTGTGCTTCTTGATAGCTGGTTATCTTAATCCAGCCTTTGCCTTTTATTGCTTGCCCTGCATTGAGTATAATATTTAGTAATACTTGGTTTATCTGACCTGCCGATAGTAATGTGGATTCAATTGATCCAAAATTGCAGTTTATTTCGCAGTGGTTTTTTAAATGATTATTGGCAATTTTCAGCGTGCTTTCGATGCATTGATTGATGTTGTGTAAAGCTAATTCTCCCTTATGATCTAAATGGGAAAACTCTTTAAGCCCCTTTACAATCTCTTTCACTTTGATGCTGCCATCCTGGGTATCTTTAATCAGAGTTTCGATGTCTTCTTCTACAAATTCCATATCAAACTCGTGCTCTTTATCAGATACTACTGATATAAGCTTTATCTTTTTGTTTATGTCGGGTTCTCTGGCGATAATTCGATAGTCATCTAATAATGTTTGATAGTAGCCTTGGTACTCTTTTAAAATGCTCAAATTACTGATGACATAACTCATGGGGTTGTTTATTTCATGTGCAACCCCTGCCGCCATGAGTCCCAGAGAAGCCATTTTTTCAGATTGTAGTAGATTAGTCTGAGCCTGCTTAATTTCCTCGTTGGCTAATATAAGTCGCTTGTTTTGCGTTTCTAATTGTTGTGTTCTTCGAGCCACTCTATTTTCTAGTGATAGATTAAGGCTTTTTAACTCTGTTTCAGCGATGTCTCTTTTATCACTGGCAATTTTGAGATTAATGGCCATTACATTAAAAGCTTTAGACACTTCTGCTATTTCATCACTGCCTTTTACCATCATATTAATATCTAGGTTACCGATGGATATCGCTTTCGCAGAGCGGGTTAATTGCTTTAATTGGGAGGTTAAATAATTACCTAATATATATGAGAATAGTGCGACTAACAGCATTTCCATGATGCCTAGGGTTATGCTACGCTGCTTGGCTTCATTAATGATTTTAATTAGAGGCGCTACATCAATGCCGATTTCAACTCGACCGTAACTAACTCCACCCTCTTCAATAATGGCAAAACTATCATAGACTCCATCGGCAATATCGGCTACCGACGTATCATTGACAAAGGTTTTATTGAGTGATATCTCATCACCAGCCATAGCGAATAATTGCCCTTGGGGGCCTAGTACTCTGGCATAGATCAAGTCAGGATTTTTCAATACTTCATTTACAAAGGCTTCTAGCGACGCTAGGTCATAGGATAAAATGGCGTCTTTAGTTGTTGTCGCAAAAAGGGTCGCTGTTGTAATTGCCCTTTTAGATAAACCTTCATGGTTTGACGTGCGAAGGTAATCTAATGTCATGGTGATTAAGGCTATTAATAAAACAGCCTCAATCATGGCGATTCCCAGTATAGTTTTTAGTCTAAACGACACGAAAATAACCTTTATAAAGGAATGATATTAATCAAGTAAATGTTCTAGTAGCTGGATGTCTAATCCTCTTACATCATCCCAATCACTACTCTTGGCTATTTCCAAAGGGTTAAATTTAACGCTTAGCAACAATTTTCTACCTTCTTCATCTTTATTCATATCAATCAGTGCCTGTTGTATTTTATCGGCAACGGTCTGATCTAGATTAGGTCTAATTGCTATGGCATGTGGTGTGTAACCTGGTGTGGTCCAAAGCACTTTCAATTTGGCTTTTACCTCGGGAGACGTATTATTATAGGTTCGCATTATCCCGCCGCCTGCTGGGAAAAAGCCTTTAGATACGCTGAGATAAACAGAATCATGAGAAGATACATATTTCGGTGTTATATTTATGCCCTCGGATCGCATTTTAGCTCTTGGTATTACGCTGGCCGCAAAAGCTGCTGGGGATGGGAATGCAAGGGTCTGTTGGTTAAGCTCCGAAAGATGTGTGATAGAGCTGTCTTTAGGTACAACCAAAATACCTTTTATTTTCTTGTTCTTTTGTTTGGCAATGGCCCTATAGCCTGGTTTTTGGTTGAACACAGTAAAATGGTAAGGATTCATGTAAGCAATATCGTATGTACCAGCGAGCACTCTGCGTTCAAAGGTGGGGATATCTGTAGCGGTAGTAAACATTACCTCGACCCCCGTTTTTTCGCTTAAATAAACACAGATAGGCGTCCAGAGCTTTGCAAGGACTTTAGCAGATTGTTGTGGAACTATACCAAAAGTTAATACATCCTTGGCATATACTGAGGTTGCGAGTACTAAGCTAATAAAAACAGTAGACACTTTGGTAATCATTATTAATTCCATGAGAAAATATGTGATGATCGTTAACCTGATTCCATGACTACATAGTGGATATAAAATAAAGAGCTTATATTCAATATTGCTGTGTAGCGACTGATTCAGAATGGAGTGATTATTGTAGTGGTAAAAACTGTTGTTTAAATAATTGTTGATACATAAGTACTTTTAAATTTTTTCAACTATTTATTCTGATAAAAAATCATATGCACCACTTAGGCAGGTATGATAATACAATAAGTTTATATCTAAGATAAAGCGTTTTACGTGACACTAAACTTTATTAAATACTATCTGACATCACTCCTTTTATCAATGGATAAAATAATAGTTGCCAACTGAGATTTTTTTATCAAAGTAATTATCTGTATTACACAGGTAGGTTTACTAATAAGAACATGGTTTTTTTGGATGAGTATTAATTAAATTCAAGTGTAGACACCTATAACAACATTGTATATGTGTGCCCATACAGTCATCCCGCTAAGTAAACAGCGAATAAGCCATAAAAACTGCCTTGTATAATATCTCAAGTCTACTTTTGTCTTAGAGCGCAGCTTTATTGCTTCATGAGAGGCTCGCTTTACTAATAATCTGAGATTTCTCACTCTTTTGATGGATTAAACCTTGAACTTCATCAGCTGGCTCAAGCGGTATATATTTATTAATGCGAACATCAAAGCCAGTTTGTTGCCATTCTGCCCTAATCCTTTAGATCTTGCTTTTCTAAACCCAAACTGACATTTAATAATTCTCAATGGATACGCAACATAAGCCCGGACACTGGCTTTTAGATTATCGAGCTTTACTGTCAACTCATTGATCCTACGATGTTTCTTAAGTGCTTCATCTTATTTGACTGCTCTGCTGTATACCAATCTAGTTTTTTATCGCTTAACTCCACTCCCTTCTGAGCACCAGGGTACCCAGCGTCATCAAAAACATATTTCTGCTCACCATCTAGTTGAGGGTATACCTTGTTCAAATCATGCGCGTTGTCTGCTGTTATTGTAAATTTATGCGTCATTCCTGATTTAACATCTATACCGATATGCGCCTTCCTTCCAAAATGCCACTGGTTGGTTTTCATGGTTTGATGCATCTCAGGATCACGCTGGTTTAGTTTATTTTTAGTGGATGATGGCGCTTCAATAATCCTTGCATCTATCGAACTACCTTCTTTAACGAAGACGCCCGGTTCTTCAAGCGACTGATTAATTGTTTCGTAAGCCTGGCGGCCCAAGCAATGTCGCTCCAGCAAATGGCGAAAATTGATTATTCTCGTATGATCAGGAATTGATTGCTCAAATGACAGTTTGCAAAAATACCTCATAGAAGCCGTTTCCTAGTGAGCATCTTCCACTGACGTATCATTCAAGCTATAGCATTGTTAAAGACAGTGAACACGTAATATTTAAGACGAAGGGTATGAACTAGGGCCATTACCAGTTTTATGATAACAAGGCGCTATAAGTTCTTCTAGAGAATGCGAAGGGATAATAAAATCCATTTTGCTAAAAATTTTTCTTTAAGAGTGACATGCTTACTTTTTCTAAAGGCTAAATCAGAAAACCTCAGTTTCGGTTCCATCAATACTACCCAATCAAAGTTTGGTGGCTATTATTTCACATTGAGAGCTAATCGCATTTTCCTCAGGCAAAGGTATTACTTTAGGAGTTGAGTTTAAGCCATGCAAGCGTGCGATTCGCGATGCCGGAAAAGGCGGTTTCTAAGGCTGATTACCAACCTCACTAGAGAAGATTGTAAAGGGATTTATTGCCTCTAAAAAGATTGATCAACCACATTTGTTCCGATAATTGATCGTAGCTCCTGCGTAGCTTGGCACTTATTAGAGTAGAGTTTGGTAATATTCAGATTGGGGCCCTCAGCAGTTATTTCTAGCCAGTTGAAATTGCTGTTGAACTAGGGTGGCGCAATGGAAATATTGATAGTGTAAGCAATGATCAATCACTGATCAGAATCTTGTCACCCGAACGGGTCGGCCTCGCCCTAACAGATCCTCGACTAGTCAAGTACTATTCAGAGCTTTTTCATCTTAATAACCCAGAAGTTGTAAGCCCACCGCTGATAAAAGAAACTTTAGCTTAACCTGTAAGTTAAGTGGATATTTTTCTAACTGATTTAGAATTAATAGCTTCTAGTAGATGCTGCAGCGAACTCACTGATCCAGACACTAGTTATACCGATGTTCACCACCCAATGTCTTTGCCTTGCCAATCAAGGAAACTTGCCTGACCATCGATAGGTGTATCTTCTACTATTTTCAATAGTTGCGTGGCCACAAATTCACTCGTAAACAATTTCCCCGCAGGCACATTTCTCTGAAAGGGTTTAGACAGAGGAGTGTCCGTAGTACCGGGATGAAATGAAATTAATTTAATTTTTTTCGCTCTTCGAGCCAACTCAATTGCGGCCGATTTTATCAACATGTTCATTGCCGCTTTTGATGCCCGGTAGCTGTACCATCCCCCCAATTGATTATCGCTGATGCTCCCTACTCTTGCGGTAAACACAGTTATTTTACAACTATTTGTATTAGCCAGCATAAGGGTTAAGTATTTCAACCACAACATTGGAGTTATCGTATTGGCATTAATAACTTGGGTAAAGGCATCGACTGAGAAATCTTCTAAACGCTTCTCTGGCTGGTAGTCTTTATGGTGTAAAACGCCATGACAAATATAAATTTGAGAAACTTCCAGCTCAGCCATTTTTTGAACATTATCAACAACACGCTTTATTTCTGACTCCTTATAGTCTTTCAAATGTATCACTTTGGCTTCATTAAATAACTCTTGCTGATAAAAATCGATGTCGCGGCTCACAACAATAAGCTGCTTGCTAGTGAAAGTCATAATATTCTGAGCTAAAGCTTTTGCAATTTCACTACTAGCGCCGACTATTAGTGTTGCTTGGTTTTTCATAACAAGTCCCCGCTTTACATGTATTCAAGCCTATGCCAAAACGCTTATATAAAAAATTAGAAATAGGATGTCGGTATTTAGCCATCAGCAGATATACCCCGTGAGCAAGCTGTTTTATTATCGGGAATTTAAGGGGAGCAACTAAGGCGCCTTTGCCTACCAGTGTCCATGCTCTATGTGTTACATCCAACGCGAGTAAAATATCCCCTTGGTATTGTCCGTGCAAAATCTTCATAGCCTGATCTATTGGTATGTGAGGGAAAAGAGTGCTGAAGTTATCTTGATGTAAATCCTCTAATATTATCAATTTTTTTGAATCATAAGTTTTTAGTTTTTGCATCTCTAATGAGCACAAAGGGCATTGACCGTCATAAAAGATAGTTAAGTTGTTGTACATTTTTTAGGCCCTGTTTATTGTATAGTTCGTGGTAGATGTTCTAATCACAATAATATTAGTTAATGTATGACTTAATTTTCCTGATCGATTTTAATCTCCCCGTTAAGTGTCAAAGGGACTGAAGCTTTATGTGGTTTTGCATAGCTTAAGCGTGTGAGCAATTGACTTGTATGGTAGCTATCTAAGCCTGAGACACAAACGGTGTTTAAGGCTTCAATATCTATATAACCATCGTTTTTAATTGCACTTTGATCGCAGATTATATGCGTAACTTCCCCAACAATGAACTGTGTATTATTCGAAGCTATTGGCAAGATTTCCTTTAATTTCAGACCATACTTTAATCGACTTTGTTCTACAAAGGGTGCATTTATTGCGTTCGTAAAAACCGCCGATAAACCACAATGCTCAAACTCATTTTCTTTCTTTTGATAGCGAGCAGAACTTTGATGAGCTGCTTGATAAAAATCGCTAGATACCTGGTTAATAGTGAAGTGCCCTGTATTGATAATATTATCAAGAGTATGCCTTGAACCATTATCAGGTCGCATAACAAAACCTATTAACGCTGGGGATGCCCCTAAATGAACTACTGAACTAAATACGGAGAGATTGAGCTGACCATCTATATCTTGAGTGCCTATAAGATTGACACTCTTGAATCCAGATAAGCTATTAATGAATTTCGCACGATACTGGCTGTCCATTTTTAACAAATCTTTACTGTCATAGTGTTTATAAATCATAGTTACCTGCAAAATTTATATTAGTTACAACTACTTTATACGCAAGTTTTCGGCGAAAGGATCTTAATCAGTACAAAACGGTTGTTTTATTTTTATTATTCGCAAAAACTATCGATTTTAACACAGTGGTCTGTCGTCGTGGCATTAGTTTGAGAAATTGTTAACAAGTTAAAAAAGCTCCGAGGCTCCTTATATGAAATCAATCTACGTCATTACCAATTGCTAGTTATCTCCCTCAGAATGCTCGTCAAGGATTTATTTTAGCAGCATATATTTGACCGCTTCGTTATCCACAGGGAATATTTTGCGACTTATTCGCTAGTTCCTTAGCTTTTTATATGCGACTTGGTGACAATTTTTAGATTAAATTAACCTAGAGGCTGAGGTATCTGTTGAGCTTGCGTTTCTACGTGCCTATTGGACTTAACGCTAATTTACTGTTAAAAATCAGAAATTGACCATATTCTCAGCTCTTCCTCGCTCAATAACCCACTATTAGCCACAACAGGCCAAGAAATCTGTCTCAAATCTATTTTTTCTCGCTACGATGGGCTAAGTCCGATAAGCTCCTCGCCATTATTTATATACAACAGCCGTTTTTTATCGATGAAATGGTAAGCTAATACAAGTATAACTCAGCCTATATCGTCTTTTTTGGATACAAGCAATGCTTCTCTTAGCAGCGGCAGAAGGTGCTAATTTTTTTCAAGTAACTAAAAAATGATTTACAAATACTGTCACGCCAATAGCGCTGTAATTATTCCACACAGCATCTAGTTCACATATAAATCGGATCTTAACTACAATCGAGAGAAAGATGATAAGACATATATTACTCATTAAATTTAAAAATTCAGTTAAACCCTTTGATATAGATAAACTCAGAGTAGTATTTGAATCTATGCCAAACAAAATTGAAGCCGTGATTTCTGTCGAATGGGGAGTTAATGATAGTCCAGAACATAAAAATAAAGGATATACCCATTCTGTTTTCATGACATTTACCAGTGAAGAAGGTCGCCAACAGTACTTACCTCATCCTGAGCATTTAGCATTAATAAACTTATTTAGTCCTTTACTGGAAGATATAGTGGTTTTCGATTATCAAGTTTAGATTAAGTAGCTAACCAATGTACTTTGCTTTCAAGAGTATTTTTAGCATTTAATCAGTTGACCCTTTGAGCGCTCTATGAGGGCGTTGAGGCAGCTAGCTCTCAACGGCAGCCAATGTGTTTTTTGCCTCTACTATTGAGATCTCTGTGATGCGAGGACCATTGACCAGTCCCAACCGCAAGTATTCGCTTTAACAGCAGTTAGTTATCATTATATGTCCCGAATTGAGGTAGACTAGCGAGCTTGCTGAAATAACTAGTATCTGATTTATTAAGGAAGTAGGGTACAGGGCAGCCCAACACTCAGTGATGCTCACTAGTGCTGATCGGATAAGTAAAGGATTCGTCTAGGGGTGATAGCTATATACAAGCTAGTTGAATAGAGTGGCGAAGTTTTCAGTTGATTGCGCCAATCGCTCATCTCTACGCCCATGTTGAGAATTTATTTACATTGGCATTAAAATAATTAGTAATTTATAGCCAACCTTTAAAAGAAGAATTTTATGATTTTGTCTGAATATTTCAATAATGTTGCCACTGGTGGATTTAGTTTTACCCGCCAACAAGGCAGTGATTTTGCTAAAGACATAGCCGGTGATTTTAATCCTCTACATGATCGTGAAGCCAAAAAGTTTTGTGTGCCAGGAGATTTGTTGTTCGCGCTAACACTTTTTAAGTTGGGTGTTAGTCAGCAGATGCAGTTCAAGTTTAATGGTATGATTAGCGAAGACATACCCCTGGATTTTGCTGTTAATGATGCATCTCAAATTAGTGTGCAGGATCAACAGGAAAAGCAATATCTGCAGATAAGCAGACAAGGTCATACCAGTCAAAACACTGAATTTGCAACGGCGCTTGCTAAAAGTTATGTTGCATTTTCAGGGCACACCTTTCCGCATGTATTAGTGCCTTTAATGGCTGAAAAAAATGTCATGATCAATCCAACTAGACCTTTAGTTATCTATCAAAGTATGTCTATAGATTTGCAATCTTTAGATTTTAGCGAGGTTGAATTAGAGATAACAGATACCCGACTTGAAGTAGAAGGTAAGCGAGGCAGCGCTTGTCTTCAGTTTTGTTTTAAAAACAATGGTGAAATACTAGGCCACGGAGAGAAAATAATGACTCTTAGTGGCTTGCGCGCATTTGATAGCAAAGTAATAGAATCGTTAGTCAATGATTACGAAATCCGTAAGAATGGCTATAAGTAATTTTACTTAGCAGTTGAATTTACTCATTAGCTCCTTCTTAAAGATTAGTCTGAGCTAGGTTTTATGTCTTCAGGAAACTGTTGTTGCCACGCTTCAAAACCACCGTTAACACTGGCAACATTATTAAAGCCCTGTGAACTGATAAATTCTGCGGCGCTTTTACTGCTGATGCCGTGATAGCAAAGTACCAGTATGTGTTGTTCTGAACTTAAATCTGATAGCAGTTGCGGTGCATTATCATTATTTAAATTTTTAGCTGAGCTTGGATGGCCTTGCATAAAGCTATTTTGATCCCGAATATCTAGTAGTAGTGCACCGTCTAAAGATAAACTTCTGGCTTGCTTACATTCTATGCATTGATAAGTTGGCATAATTTTCCTATTCAGTAGGGATGATTTAGACAGAGCCTGTATCATCAAGTATCAACCCATGAAGGGCTTTAGTTTATTGGTTTAGAGCTTGGATCAATTAGCGCGGATTCAAATCCGAAGTGCATCACTGCTTAAGCTGCTAGGACAGCTATGTGTTCGGCCATTAAATCACTTGGCGTTTTAAAACCCAACAACTTTCTTGGCTGTGTATTTAATCTTTCGACTGCTCGCCTAACCTCACACTGTGTTACTTTTTTGAAGTCGGTCTTTTTAGGAAAATTCTGTCGAAGTAAACCATTAGTGTTTTCATTTAATCCACGCTCCCACGAACTGTATGGGTGAGCAAAATAAACATCAGCATCCAGCGCTTCGCTAATTTGCTCGTGATATGCGAACTCCTTACCATTATCAGCTGTGATTGTTAGAACTGCCTCTTGTATAGGTTTGAGAAGATCTATTGTTGCTTTCGTCACTGCGGAGGCCGTTTTACCTTCTACTTGTTGCGATACAGTGAACTTCGTTACTCGCTCAACAATTGTCACCAACGCTCCACTGTGACCTTTACCAATCACCGTGTCTATTTCCCAGTCACCTACGCGTGATTTTTCGTCAACGACAGACGGCCGATCATCTATGCTGACTCGGTTTTTTATCTGACCTCGCGTCGATTTCTCGTTACGGCGCTTGTCGTACTTTTTGCCTTGGCGGCGTAGATATGTATACAAATCACCCCCTGTTTTTTTATCGGCCCATACATGAAGGTAAATACTTTCATGGCTAATCGACGCCTGTTTATACTCTAAAAGCCATCCTGATATTTGTTCAGGACTCCATTCAAGACGTAACTTTGATTCGATAAGAGCGATTATGTTAGGCGTCAATTTAGTTACTTTACTTGCCTTATATCGACGTCGAGACGCTGTCTCTTGAGCTTGTTTATAGCGATAGCCTCTTGCGCCTGTATACGTATCAGTTCTCGGTTAACTAACCCCAATAGACTTTGCAATTTCCCGCTGCGAATAACCTCTTTTCTTTAGCACATATATCTGGCATCGTTGCTCATAAGTCAGCTGTTGGTAATATCTCATTATCGTTACATCTCTTGCCGGAGAAAAAGATAGAAGCTTACCTTCAGCTGGCTTCTCTTTCTACGGAATTAGATGATGCACTTCAGATTTGAATACAGGTATTCATTAAAGTAAATAAATTACACTTATTCTACCGTATATTAATTTATACAGAAGCTCCTTGTTTCAAGTTAGAGGTATGCTGTGAGAAGCTCGGTTATCACTATTAATCTCCCCTTTATTTGCAGGCAATAATCAGCCTATTTGTAAACGCATACAAGCGAGTGGAAATGCAGAATACCCAGCGTATTTATGGCGATCTTCTAAAGACCCTTCAAGCTTAACCGGCGCTATTGCCTGTATGGTAGAAGACATAGCCAGCAGATCAAAATGGATATAGATTTGGTTTATCGTGGACCTTGTGGCCCGTTGTAAGTGCATATGGTTTCGGGTAGCTTAAATTGAATAGCCGGTGCTTTTTATACAGTGCCTCGTACACAGTATATGGATTATGTATACCCAGCCTTTCAGGACACTAGAACGGCAGTATTTGTCAATAAAAATAAGCCTTTAGCGTTTGATCAATGGTCCGATTTAGACATTTTTTAGGTATGACGGCTATTCACAAACGCTTTGGTCAGGCGTTTTATAAATTTGCCAAAGACAATTTAAACATAACAGATGTGGCGAGATTATATCAGGGTTTAGGCATGCTTAGTGTCGCCAGAATTGATTATTTACTCTATAGAGAGAGCTCAGCGCTGGTAAACGTAATGAAACTAAACTAAACATAGATAATATAGTAGCCTTGCCTGAAGAAGTAACCCATCAAGATATTATTTATGACAATATCGCAAAAGTATCCCTGTCACTCAGAAAAAATAATTACTGTGTTAGCCGCTATCATCACCCAATACTCGAGTGAAAATAGAATGCCATCTTATCTGTCAAAAGCCAACACCGAATGGGCAAAGAACAGTCACACTAGTAAAGGGAATTTAAATGGCTGAAAAGCTTAAAAATTATATTATTTATCTGTTTATACTGAGAGTTCTACCAAGATTATTGGTTATTTATTTGATTTTAATCACTTTTTTTAGATGCTTGAAGTTAATAGTGTAAAAGATATTAGCCGAAAGGCGGCACAGTCGCGGGCTAATAATCTGGCGATTATGCTTACAGAACCGATCTGGCAATTATCTTCCACCTTGTCTGATAATATTTTGAGCACTGTTCTAGATGACTCTATTATCTGCGCCAAGTTAAAGAAACAATATATCGATGGGCTAAGCTAACTTGTTAAATGAGAAAGGCGACCGTGGAAAATCATACCAGCAAAACTCAGAGTCTATTGAAATATTTAGCCGTGATATTATCCATGATAAACTTAACAATTCTAGGGCATTATGTTAAGCTAATGTTCATTTTAATATAGAGAACAATTACCAAGCCATCTACAAAGGTATTAGTTTATTAATAGTACTTTCGATGGTGCTATTCCTTATTATTGTCGCTGTCACATTTGTTGCCTTTCGATGGACAATTCTAGTGCAACTTAAGAAAGTTACCTTATCGTTAAAAACTAAAAGTCAGACAGACGAGCAAAAACCTAAGCATTGGGATACTTTAAATGAATTAGGTATTTTAATTCATGAATATAAAAGTGGCCTTATTCAACAACATTAAACTGAAACAGACCTAGAAAGCTCAAGAAAAGAGGCTGAGCAAGCATTACTAACTTTAGAAGAGGCAACTGATCGCTTAGTTCAAACCGAAAAAATGGCATTATTAGGAGAGTTAGTTGCCGGTGTTGTCCATGAAATCAATACTCCTATTGGTAACAATATTACAGTGCTTAGCACTATTGGTGATTTATCTATAAAGTTGACTCAGGACGTCGATAGTGGAGCACTAAGCAAAGACAAGTTCTATTACTATGTATCTTCTATACAAGAAGCCTCTTTAATGCTGGAGGTAAACTTAAAAACGGTGGCTTCACTAGTGACTAATTTTAAAAAAGTCGCGACAGATCAAAACAATGAGAAGCTCCGATTATTTGATTTAAAAGGAGAATTAAATGCATTGAGCATCTCACTGCAACCTATGTTTGAACAGACAGATTATACTTACAAATTGTTAGTCCCCAAAGGAATTATGATGAACAGCTATTTTGACCCGCTAGGACAAGCTATAATTAACTGTTTTAGCAATGCGATTATTCATGGATTTGATGGTCGTAAGCAAGGCCATATTAACCTTAGCGTTGATATAATTGATAAAGGTTGCTTGATGATAAGCATTCAAGACAACGGTAAAGGCTTGTCAGAACTGGCGTTAGCGAAAGCATTTGATCCCTTTGTTACAACCAAATGCGGTGAGGGAGGTACCAGGTTAGGCTTGAATATTGTGTTTAGTATAGTCACTACGATACTCAGTGGTTCAATTAAAAATGCTCAGTGTAGAAGGCCAAGGCATTTGCATCAGTATTAGTCTTGCTTTGAATGTAAAGCATACTGATTGAGACTATTGTGAATAAGCAGCGAATAAGGCCCTCAAAGATCACTGTCCACGGCTCAGTATACAAATATATAGACGATCCATTGCGAGTTTTCTGACAAAGCATTGAATCGATTATAATTACTTTATTATGGTTTTTAACACTAGATCAGCGTTAAGTCCGACAGGGTCCTAGGGTAGTATAAGCCGAAAAACCTAGATTATCGATATCTAAGAAACTTACGAATAAGGCCTGTTTATTCTCTGCGGGTTTAAAAACGGCTAAATAGAAGACCGGTAGCGCAGTGGAATGAGATTGCATGACAAAGTTAACTGACCAGTGGTTGGCCGTTTAAGCCCGCCCTTCCTGTTATACGAGACTTGTTCGCATGCCCGCTAACCTCGTTTTCTATCTGATACACATTGTGTAAACCATTGATAATTTTAATGACCAACGTTGAAACAGTACACGACTTGTTTTTATGAGGATAAATTAGATGAAAAAAATAGCGATAATTGCAGATTCTTTAAAAGGAGGCGGAATAGAACAAGTGGCAATTACCCTATCACAAGGCTTTAAATCTAAAGGCTTTGAAGTACATATAATCTTATTTAAAAACAGCTATGATCAAAGCGTTTTTAAAGGATATAAGCTACACATTCTTAGCGAAGATGGAAAAGTGACTAAATTATCATGGTTAAGACCTTATTTTTTTTCTAATAAAATGAAAGAAATCGTTAAGGTTAATAAATTTGATTTAGTGCTATCAAATTTAGCTGATTTTGCTGGAATGAAGGCCGTCAAATTGGCTAAATTTGATAACTTATATACGATTATTCATAATACTCAGTCTAAAAGAAGATTTAAAAGACATAAAAAAAAGGGTTTCTCGTTGTTAAAACACATTAAAATGTTGAGGATTAAAAAATCTTTTGATAATAAAAAATTAATATGCGTTTCAAAAGGAGTAGAAGACGATTTATTAACCAATATCAGCGCGCAACCCGCGTTTGTAAAGACTATTTACAACCCATTTGATTTTAAAAAAATCAATAAATTATCTAATGTGGTCAATAGTGATATTCCTGTAGATGATTACATCATACATGTGGGTAGGTTTGAATTAGGACATAAAAGACAAGATGTTTTATTAAAAGCGTATAAAAAATCTAATATAAAGCACAAACTGGTTTTACTTGGTGATGGTCAAAACAGGAAAGAGATTGAGAGCCTGATTATCTTTCTAGACCTACAAGAAAAAGTGTTGTTACCTGGTTTTGTTTCAAATCCATACAACTGGATAAAAAACGCCAAACTGTTTGTTTTTGCATCAGATTATGAAGGGTTTGGGAATGTATTAGTAGAATCATTGAGTCTAAAGGTACCTGTCGTGAGTACAAACTGTGCCAGCGGTCCATGTGAAATATTAAAATATGAATTATCTGACTACTTAGTGGATACGGGTGATATAGAAGGTTTAGCTGAAAAAATGCAGTCGGCGCTAATCCATTACCCTGAAATAGAAAGTAAGCATATTGAGGACTTTGAGATTACTAAAATAATTGACCAGTATGCCCAGCTTATCAACCCATAGTTATTTTCGCCGGCCATTACAGCGATATCCCATTATAAAGCTCTTTAGATCACCCGCTAGCAATTCTCTATTAGGCAACATGTGAATATTTCTATTCAAGCTTAAAATCGCCTAAACACGTGGCATATAGCGCAGTGGAATGCTCTGTCTTTTGCAAGCTATTTGACAAAGTTAACTGACCAGTGGTTGGCCGTTTTTAAGCTTTCCCTTAGAGGTACACAACTTATTCCAATGATCGGATAGACGCTCTCCTTTGACGCGTCAATGCACCACACTAGAAGATAGGGTTAACAAAATTAGCGTCCATATTGCAATGCAATTGATTTAGCTGCCCCTACCGTTTAAGAAATAATGAGACCTTTGCACGATGACTACGCTTAGTAATACGGCGTTTAAAAAACATTAAAAACGCGCATTTATACGTATTAACTGCGTTTTTAGCGGGTGCTTCCCCCTGTCTTTGGCTCGCTCGCTATTTCGTGCAAAGGTCCCAGAATAAGATTAATTTCAAACCGATCAACCGCCACTGATCGTCTTGATTGAGATGTACACAGAGCATGCTATTGCGCAATGCTCTGCGTACTCAAGATTATATTGGCTTGATATCATCGTCAATCTAACACAAGTGTTAAATTTTCTGCATGAACTTCAAGATGTGATCAGCGATGATATCACCATCTTCTTCTAGTGCAAAATGTCCTGTGTTGAGTAAGTTTAAGTCCAAATTCTTCAAATCACGTTTGTAGTGATGAGCGCCTTGTTCCGCAAATATGTAATCTCCTGTTCCCCATACTAACAGTGTTTCTGGTTGATGCTTTCTAAAATAGGCCTGCCACTTAGGATATTCAGCCACGTTTGATCCATAAGAGTAAAATAGCTCTAATTGAATTTCTTTATTGCCGGGCCTATCTAGTTTCGCTTGATCCACAATCCAGTTATCGGGACTGATAACTTCTGGGTTACGGCTACCATTAGTATATTGCCATTTTGTCGCATCTATGTTTAATAGAGCTTCGTTTAGTGCTTGGCCGTTAACCGCTGTCTTATCTTTCCAATAAGCTTTGATAGGCTGCCAAAAATCACCCAAACCTTCTGCGTAAGCATTGCCGTTTTGTATGATCAAGCCCTCTATTTTTTCCGGGTTAGCAGAGGCTATTCTAAATCCTATAGGTGCACCGTAATCCATCAGATACAGACTGTATTTGTCGACACCGACTCGGTCTAAAAAGCTATCTGTAATACTTGCCATGTTTTCAAAGGTGTATTCAAACTCCTTCACCGAGGGCATGGAGCTGTTACCAAAACCAGGATAATCGGGAGCTATGACGTGGTATTCTTCTGACAACTTGGGAATCAAGTTACGGTACATATGTGATGATGTAGGAAAACCGTGCAGTAATACAATGGTCTTATCATTACCCACCCCCGCCTCGCGGTAGAAAATCTCCTGATCTTGTACTTTGATGATTTTATGCAAAGTCTGACTCGCCTGAGCAGTATTTATGACACCAAAGGTTAGTACTGCTGAGCCAGTGATTGCAATTGCACCTTTTACTACTTTTTCTAGTGTTGCTTGAATGTTCATCATTATTTCCCTGTTAAAATTAGATTGATTGCTTTTAGGCCGTTAGTTTACTTAATAATTTTGATTTTTCTGCGGCTAATAATTCATTAAGCCGCCTATAGACTTTTGATTAATAAGTATTTTCGGGTAGATTTTGGCTACAGTTCAGGTTGTTAGTTGCTAAATCTATTCTGCGTGCTGGTAAACATCGTATTCAATAAAGCTTAAATTGAATGATTCAATATGCGCTTAGCATGAGTGCAATAACCACAACCGGGTCGAGTATAAATTTCTATCATAGTTTCCAGCTCTCCTTAGTTTATTGTCGGTTGTTTAATGTGTCCGTGTATTGTGCCAAGCAGTAGTCTTTTGATAAATATGAACAATGAAGAATTACTGTCTACATGATGTTGACAATGAGCTGTTAAAAAGCCAAATTAATCACTAGCAGGCCTTTGCACGAAGTATCGAGCGATAGTAATACAAGCAAAAATCGGCGCTTATATCGATGAATCAGGATGTTAAGTTTTTTAAGCGACTTATTAATGAGCGTGACTATCGTGCAAAGGCCTTATTAACATAGATAACGCAATTCATAGACGAGATGCATAGCTTAAATCCTAAGCTTATATAGGCAGTTAATATGGATAGTTTAGACGGATTGAGAACAGTCATTGCCGTGGTAGAGACGCACTCTTTCACTGCAGCAAGTCATAGACTCGGTATATCAAAGGCACTAGTCAGCAAATACATCGGTGAAGTTGAAGCCGACTTAGAAATAAGATTGTTTAATCGCACCACACGGCGAATATCTTTAACGGACGCTGGACGCCGATATTACAAACAGGCCGTATTAATTTTAGAACAAGTGTCTTCTATGCTTGATAATGTAGCCCAAGCACAAGATAACCCCCGTGGCACTTTAAGAATAAGCGCACCAGTGGCCATCGGTGAAATCCTATTAGCGCCTTTGTTACCTAAGTTATTACAACAATTCCCAGGGCTGGAAGTTGAGCTTATACTCACCAACACACCGGTCGACCTGTTAGAACAAGGCATAGATGTCCGGATTCGAACCGGTGGCTTAGATGACTCTAGTATGATCGCAAGGCAGCTACAATCCTTCCCATTAGTTATAACCGCCTCACCTAAATACATAGCACAGCAAGGCGAGATCAAAAAACCACAAGACTTGGCTGAGCGCCATTGTATTATCGATAGCAATTATAGAATAGCCAAACAGTGGCCGCTCATCGCGCCTGACGGTGCAGTGCATAGCATTGATGTCAAATCTGTGATTGGCGTAAATAGTCCACAAGCGGCCCGCGAAATCGCCATTGCCGGTGGAGGGGTGACAATGTCACCAGAATTTATAGTAGATGATGCCATCCGTCAGGGGAAGCTAGTTAAGGTTTTAGCTGGATATACCACCTTGGAACTTGGCCTCTATGCTATCTATCCACACCGTACTTATATATCTAGAAAGACTCGCTGTTTCATTGATTTTTTACTTAAAGAATTTCCGATTTAAAGCGTATATTGAGAAATAAAGGGACAAAAAAATAAAATATTTATAAAAATAAACAATTTAACAAAACATCTTAAACTTTATTATTTCTATGAATATTTAAAAAATCAAGCATGACTGTGTCGCTCTCTTTTTGTTATCTTGCGCCTATAATACGTTTCAATACTGCCATATATGTCGATAAAATAGGCTCAATGTTAGCTCGCTTTCTTATTTTTTACGTTTTCGCATTGTGCTTACAGTTTTCGATGCAATGTTCTGAATTATTGACATCACTGCTGCATGAGTGAAAATTCTGGATCCTAAATCAATTTGAAACATACTGGCTAGCACTAATGTTTTTCAATTCAATTTTAAAGTTACGCAATCAGGATCTACATAATTCACTATTGTGTTATTATTTAATGTAAGCGCTTGCATTTGTCTTTTAAAATATGCTCCCCTAGCAGCCAGAGTGCTTATTTGACTTTGTCTATAAAACGATAACTGTGGGATCAAACAATGACAACCTCTTTAAACAGTAAAGCGGCATGCATAGAAGATATGAAGACATTAACGAGTAGGCGGATACCAAAATTTGCCTTCGAGTATTTATCGGGAGGATGCAATGCTGAAAATACCCTGAGGCAAAACCGCTTAGCGTTAGATAAAGTATGCTTAAAACCAAAATATTTATCGACGTCTGCCGGTGCAACGCTAAAGACAGAAGTGTTTGGACAAGAATATAATGCGCCTTTTGGCATAGCACCGTTAGGACTTAGTGGTTTAATCTGGCCTAAAGCTTCTGAATACCATGCAACAGCGGCACGCGAAGCGAATATTCCCTATATTCTGAGCACACTGTCAAGCACCTCAATAGAGCAAGCGGCAAAATGCGCCGGTGAAAATTTTTGGTTTCAACTTTACCCTCCATCAGACTTAAAGATTAGAGATGATTTAATGCGCCGTGCAGAATCTAATGGCTGTAAACATTTAGTGGTGACCATTGATGTGCCTGCTGCAGGCAGACGCCCCAGAGATATTCGCAACGGTCTAGCAGTACCGCCGAAAATAAGTGTGAACAGTATTATACAGACAATGTTGCGACCTAGTTGGGCATTGGCGACGGCTAGACAAGGTATGCCTGAATTCGCATCGATGATGCCCTACATGAAGGATGTGTCAAATTTACAAGAAGTCGCAAATTATATTAGAACCACACTCAAAGATGTGGTTGATTATCCAATGCTGCAACAACTGCGGGCAAATTGGTCTGGAAAATTAATAGTCAAAGGCATTTTGAGTGTAGAAGATGCTGAATTAGCCTTGAGTGCCGGGGCGGATGGTTTAATCGTCTCTAATCATGGTGGTAGACAATTGGATGCGGCACAATCTTCAGTATCAGCCTTAAAAGAAATCATTGCAGCCGTAGGTGATCGCACGGTAGTGATGGTAGACAGTGGTGTGGAATCCGGTCCAGATATTGCAAGATTTCTTGCTTTGGGTGCAAAAATGGTTTTTTCAGGGCGTGCTTTTATGTACGGTGTCGGTGCTTTTGGACAACCCGGTGCGACCCATGCGATTGATATTTTAGAGAGTGAATTAAGCCAAGTGATGGAACAACTGCGTTGTGAGTCACCGCTAATGCTCTCTCAATATTTAGCCCCTAGCCATTGAGCAACCTTTAATTAGCTTTGAAAGGCCCTGTGGACTCCCTAATGGCGAGTTCTGCGGGCAAGTTAATTCGCACAATATCGCGCGCATTATTTTTGATGCTATTAATTAAATAGCTAGCGGCTAGCTGACCCATTTGTTTGGCAGGAACATTGATTGTCGTCAAACTCGGTGATATGGCAGTTGTTATATCTAAATTATCAAAACCGATAATAGACAGGGTTTCAGGCACTGAGATATTTAGTTGACGGGCGGCCGATAAAGCACCAAACGCAAGAATGTCATTACCGCAAATAACCGCACTAAAGTTGTGTCCAGCGACCATTAAATCCGACAGTGCAAGCTGAGCTTGACCTATACTGTACGAACATTCTCGCACTAGCTCAGGTTCAACTAGCAGGCCTTGTTCACCGAGGTATTCACGCACCCCTATTATGCGCTGTATCGCCCGGTCATTATTTGCTTGAATACCTGAAATAATTGCAATTTTCCGATGCCCCATCGCGACTAAATACTCAGCAACTTTGCGGCCCGCAAATCGATTGTCAAAGCCTATACAGCTGTGCACTGAATGTTCGTTATAGGTCCACAAATTAACCAGAGGAATCTGGTGTTGACTAAGCAATTCATAGACTTTAGGGTGATGATCTTCACCGATTAACGCCATAGCATCTATGCCTCGGCTAATCATACTTTTGACTTCTTGTAATTCTTCATCGGGTGAATAGTTACTACTTGCTAATAACAATGTGAAATTAGCCGCGGTTAAACCCCTCTGCAAATAGTGGATGCCTTTGGCGAATATACCATTATCAATGGTCGGAATAATCGCCCCAATGGAATCTGTTCGCTTTGAGGCCAACGCCCTTGCTGCTCCATGCGGAGCATAGCCGAGAACATTTATGACCTGCTCTACCTTGTTGCGCAACTCATCTTTTACTTTAGTTGGATGATTAATGCAGCGAGATACAGTCGCTGTTGAAACCCCTGCAGCCGCTGCCACATCTTGTAAAGTAGGTTTTATTTTAAGCATGATTTTCCTTTTAGTTAATCTATACTAACAAAGTTGTCACAACAATAAGACAAATATCTAAAAACAAGGTTGACAGACAAAATATCAAAGGGCAGGATGTAAGCGCTTACATGATATTTGAAGGTTTCAAATGTTTACAGAAAAAGTAGTACAAAACGCATATCGAATAGCCACAGTATTGTTCCTAATATTTGTTGCTAATATTCTAGTCGGCAAAATCTCAATGTCGCTTTTTGATAGGCAATTACCTCTAGGGTTTGGAGGTACTATAGAATTCTTGCTAATGTTAGCTGCATGTATTGCTCTAGTAGCAGGAGTTCTTCGAAGCGAAAGCCAAAAAAAAAAATAAATAAATAACGGCTTTTTCACGAATAGATATGCTTAATTGAGACTTTTGATACAAAAGTTGCTGTCAATACTGGAAGTTTTTAAAGATAACCGGAATTTAAAGCGTAATTACAGTATTAATTATTCATGGAAAAGCTCCAGATATAACAATCAGGAGCAAAAAATGACTACACAAAACACTCTAACTTCCCCAGAACGTCGCCGTTTCATGTCGTTGACCAGCAAATTTGGTTTTACGGCGGCGGCCATCGCAGCCACTTCAGGTGTGATGATGTCAGACGAGGCAGTAGCCGCAATATCTAAAGAAGAAAAAAAGCGTGAAGAACAAGCAAAACATAAGATGATAATAGCAACAGCTTATGTACTGGGAGCTTCTAGAAGTTACCCTATTATGCAGCTTGATTTTAAGGAAAATATTCAAAATTTAACCAATCGTGAAGTCTATGTAAAACTAGCTCCCGGTGGACAACTTGGTGCAGGTGGTGCGCTTGCTCAAAAAGTTCAGCAGGGTACTATCCAAGCCGCTCAACATTCACTGTCTAATTTTGCAGCTTTCGCCCCTGTTGTTGATTTAATCAACATTCCCTATTGGTGTGGTGAAAACCAGCAATTTACTAACTTAGTGAATTCTGAAGCGTGGCGCAATGAAGTAAATCCTAAAGTTATGGCCAAAGGGTTTATGCCTTTATGGTACGTGAATATCGATCCACGTGTTGTGGCTATTCGCCGCGGTATGGAAGGACCGATTAAAACGCCTGATCAAATGAAAGGCATTAAGTTCCGTGTGCCAGGATCTAAGATATTACAACAGTTTTATCGATTGCTAGGCGCTAACCCGACACCCGTTGCATGGGGCGAAACACCTTCTGCAATAAAACAAGGCGTTGCCGATGCACTGGATCCTTCAGTTGAAGCACTGAATGTATTCGGTTTCAAAGATGTACTTTCCCACGTAACTTTTATTCGCTCTGTGCCCGATGCCCAAGTCTATTCTTGTAATTTAGAATGGTTCAAGTCGCTACCGACTAAAATCCAAGATGGGATTATGTTTGCGTCTGAAGTTACGGCCCAACAAAACTTAGCCAAAGTGCCCGCAGCGCGTGGCTATGCGATGGCTGAACTTGCAGAAGCTGGGGTTCAATTTTATTCTCCAACATCAGATGAATTGCAGCTTTGGAAAGACGCTGCTGGCCATCAATTACCGATTTGGGATGAAACCAAAATTGAGCTAGCAGGATCTTTAGAGACTTTCAATAAACTATTGAAAGCAGCCAATACTCAAGGCCGTCACTACGTTCACGACATCTAAATAACCCGTTCGTTAATTATGGTCTGGAGTAATCGCTATTGATCAGCTTAAGACTGATCAATATCTGCCCCTCCTGCGCCTTTAATTAACCGCCTAATGTTATTGGCTCATCTGCGCGATTTTTGCGCAGATGAGCCAGTATTTTTTGAGTTTTACGAGGTGATTTATTTTGAATCAAAAGAAGACTAAATGGCAAATATTGGATGAGAATGCAGAACGTTGGCTGCTTCTTGTTTTTTACGTCGTTATTGTATTGACTGTAGGCGTTGAAGTTGTCCGCAGGTTTGTTTTTTCATACTCATCAAACTGGGGTGAAGAAATAGCCCGCTATGCGTTCATCTACTTAGCTTGGGTGGGCGCTGCCGCTGCCGTTAAAGATCGTGCACACATTCGCATTGATGTAGTCCTAAGCTTCTTACCCCGTAAAGGTAAACTGATAGTTTACGTGTTTGGTGATACAGTGATGTTAATCATTGCTCTGTTAGCATTTTTCTACTCGTCAGAAACACTCTTAACTTCTCTGCGTTTTGGTTCAGTCACTCACGGCTTAGGTATTTCCCAAGCTTGGTTTCTCGCTGCTGTACCTCTAGGGTTTTCATTGATTACTTTCCGTCTATGTCAGTCATTGATACGCGACTTGATTTCATTTAAGGATGATAAGCCTATCTATGAAGGCAAGAAGTTATTTGACTAAAATCAATTATATACATTGATTTGGTGATGTTATTTACAGCTGCTTGTCGACGCATAAAAAAAGAGTCATGATGATAATAGATAGATATGCCTTTGATCGGCATTCATCAGGACGTTAAGAAAACTGCGACAGAAATAAAATCTATATACAGGCGATTAGTTGCTCTGTGTGCAAACTGATTTTAGTAGCTCTCGCGTTCCTTACTATGGAAATTTATTGAATGTATAACTATTTAAATACCGACATCTCCTTAGATTGGGGTTGGGAATTAGGTGGACCACTGCTATTCGGAGTTATTCTATTTGGCTGTGGCGTACCTGTTTGGGCAGTTTTAGGTGTTGTTTCAGTCTTAATATTAGAATTTAGTGGGGCACTACCTCTTTCATTATTAGGTGAAGCACTTTTTGATGGTATCGATGCCTTTGCACTCATCGCAATACCGCTATTCATTCTGACCGGTGATGTGTTAGTACGTACCGGTCTATCTAGACGCTTACTTGATATCGCAGAAGCACTCACAGGCGGTGCAAAAACGGGCTTCGGCACGGCAACTATCTTAGTCTGTGGTTTCTTTGCCTGTATATCAGGTTCGGACGCTGCCGGTGCTGCCGGTGTTGGGCGTATGACCATTGACCGCCTTGTAGAGCAAGGCTATCCTAAACCTTATGCCTGTGCCCTAGTGGCAGCTGGTGCCTGTACTGGGATCCTTATTCCGCCTTCTATCGCCTATATCATTATCGGTTTGGTTTTAGGAATATCAGCTTCTACGCTGTTTCTTGCAGCGCTAATTCCAGGCTTATTGGTCATGGGCGCTATTATGATTTGTAATATCATATTGAACCTGAATTATGGCTATGAAAATGCAACGGGAGGTTTCTCGCTAAAACGTATCGGTAAAACGGTAATTGACGGTCGCTATGCGTTGATCGTACCAGTGATCATTTTGGGCGGTATTTACAGTGGCGTATTTACGCCGACTGAAGCGGCAGCAATTGCTGTTATCACTACCATTATTATTGGTTTATTACAGAAAACCATTACCCTGGCCGATTTTCCAGCCATGCTGGCTAGCTCGGCGAAAGTAAATGGGGTTATTTTACCAATCATAGCTTTTTCTCTGCCTTTAGCCCAAGCCTTAGCCGCACTTGAAGTTCCTCAGGGCTTTGTCTATATGGTGACGGACATTACCAGTGATCCAACCATGATCACCTTGTTAATGATTTCCATCCTCATATTAGCTGGGTGTGTCATGGAAACGACCCCCAACATCGTGATCCTTGCACCAATTATGCTGCCTCTGGCGCAGGAAATAGGCATGGCTGATATTCAGTTTTGTATCATGATGATTACGGCACTCGGCGTTGGCTTTATCACTCCCCCCTTAGGTCTCAATCTATTTGTGGTGTCTGGTATTAGCGGAACACCGATACTGGGGATTGCGAAACACGCCGTGCCTTTTGTATTGGCGATGCTCAGCATTGTCCTCCTATTAGCCTTTATACCAGAACTATCTCTATGGGCTCTGCCCGACAGCTATAGCTATTGATCAAAATTTAATCAATAATTTATTATTACTAATCGACATGATGGAAGAATAAAAAAATGACAATCCAATATTTAAAAATAGCCCAGAAAAACGCCGCAACAGATGAAATGAATACTCGTGACATTGTCACGACTATGTTGTCAGAAATAGAAACTCACGGTGAAGAAAAATGTCGTGAATATGCTTTAAAATTAGATAATTACTCCGGTAACATAGTAGTGACACCGGAAGAGATAGAAGCCGCAGGTAAATCTTTGTCACAGCGCACCAAAGATGACATTCAGTTTGCTTATGACCGCGTCAGCAAGTTTGCATTACAGCAGCGCGCCGCTCTCGTCGATTTTGAAACGGAATTATCCCCTGGCCTATGGGCAGGTCAAAAACAGATTCCTATGTCAGCGGCGGGCTGTTATGTCCCAGGCGGTCGCTACTCACATGTTGCATCGGCTATAATGTCGGTAGGTACTGCTAAAGCGGCTGGCGTTGAACACGTTATTGCCTGCTCACCGCCTAAGCCAGGTCAGGGTGTGAATCCTGCTATAATCTACACTGCTAATTTAGCTGGTGCGGATACCATACTAGCCTTAGGTGGCGTGCAAGGTATCGCAGCCATGGCATTTGGCCTATTTACGAATAAACCTGCTGATATATTAGTAGGACCAGGCAATAGATTTGTTGCAGAAGCAAAGCGTATGCTCTATGGACGTGTTGGTATCGACCTCTTCGCTGGTCCTACTGAAATCGCCGTCATTGCGGATGCATCAGCAGACCCGCATCTAGTCGCAACTGATTTAGTCGGTCAAGCTGAACACGGACCCGACTCCCCTGCTTGGTTAATTACCACAGATCGCGCGTTGGCGGAAAAAGTCATTGAAATTATGCCTTCTTATATCGAAAGCCTTCCGGAAACTGCACGCAATGCCGCAGGGATTGCCTGGAAAGAATATGGTGAAGTGGTACTTTGTGATACCAACGAAGAAGCGGCTGTGGTCAGTGATAAGTACGCGGCCGAGCACTTAGAGGTTATGTGTACAGATTTAGATTGGTGGGTAGATCGTTTACGCAACTATGGATCGCTTTTCGTCGGCGAAGAAACCAATGTTTCCTTTGGCGATAAATGCTCTGGAACCAACCATATATTGCCAACTAAAGGCGCTGCTCGTTATACCGGTGGACTCAGTGCAGGTAAATTCATTAAAACCGTCACTACTCAGCGTATGACCCAAGAAGCTAACCGCGAAGTCGCCGCCGTCACTGCCAGAATTTCTCGATTAGAAGGTATGGAAGCACACGCAAGAACAGGTGATGCTCGATTGGCAAAGTATTTCCCTGATGAAACTTTTGATCTACAGGTTACTGAATGAGCTGTTTTGATCTAACCGATAAAGTTGCATTGATCACGGGTGCCTCCTCTGGAATTGGTGCACAACAAGCGCGTGCATTATCAGCCGCAGGGGCAAAAGTGTTGCTGCTCGGTAGGCGTCAAGAAAAGTTGGAAGTGCTGCAAGCTGAAATCGTTAGTCAGGGCGGCGAAACAGCTATTATCCGTACTGATTTGAGTGATTTTTCGTCACTTGATGAGACCGTTAGCCGCTGTCTTGCTCCCTGGCAGCGGGTTGATATCTTATGCAACACCGCGGGCGTTAATTTACGCCACCATGCCGATGAGGTAACGCCTGAAGCTTGGGATACAACCTTAGATTTAAACCTGAAAATCCCTTTCTTTCTGGCTCAGAAGTTAGTACCACAGATGGTATCTAGGGGATGGGGAAAAGTAATCAATGTGGCTTCCTTGCAATCAGAGCGTGCGTTTAGTAATGGTTTAGCTTATGGCGCCTCCAAGGGCGGCATAATGCAGCTAACCAGAGCAATGGCAGAAGCATGGTCAGCATCGGGCATTAGCTGTAATGCTATAGCCCCCGGTTTTTTCCCGACAGAGCTTACTGATGCGGTATTTTCTCAAGCTAATCTAAGTAACAAGTTAGCCGAGCAAACAGCGGTTGGACGTAACGGTAAACTGTCGGATTTAGATGGAGTCTGTGTATTTCTAGCGAGCCATGGTTCGGATTATATTACCGGCCAAACTATTTACATTGATGGCGGTTTTACCGCAAAGTGAGAATTTAGATGAGCGATCAAACAGCAATTCAAACGATGAATGCACTCGTATACACTAACACTCAAGAGATTGTCTATCGTCGAGAGCCACTGCCTCAACCTAGAACTGGAGATGTGGTTGTTGATATAGCAGCAACGGCTATCTGTGGTTCCGATATGCATGCTTATCATGGAAAAGACGCGCGCAGAGTACCTCCTTTAATACTTGGCCATGAAGTTTCTGGCACAGTATTAAGTGGCCGCTTTGCGGGTCAACGTATGGTTATCAATCCATTAATGAGCTGTGGGACTTGCGATTACTGTGCTGGTGGACGTTCAAATTTGTGTCTTGAACGCGAACTTATAGGTATGTATTTAGCCGGTGCTTTTGCAGAACAAGTAGCCATTTCAGAACGCAATTTACTGCCTATACCTACTGATATGGACCCCATCCACGCCTCCCTAACGGAGCCGACTGCCACTGCACTACATGCTGTAATGCTAGTGGAAAAAGCGCTGCTACGGCCCCTCTCTGAAGCCCAATGTCTGGTACTAGGGGGTGGCGCTATAGGTTTGCTGGTCGCGCTTATTCTTAAAGCTAAAGGCTGTACATCAATTGATATCGCTGAAACTAACGAGTTGAGGAAACACAGTATCGAGCAGTTAAATTGTGCTCGCTGTTTTAATCCGATAAACGAAAAACTGCCTAATTCAGACGGTTATCACATTGTTATCGACTGTGTTGGCAGTGGACCCACCCGAAAAAGTGCCTGTGAAGCTGTTAAACCCGGTGGCATTATTTCTCATTTGGGCTTGCAAGATGATGGCGCAGGTATAGATATCCGTAAAATCACCTTGCAGGAAGTCACTTTGCTCGGCAGTTATTGCTACACCCGCGCCGATATGCAGGCAGCGATAGATATGCTCTATAAAAAACAACTAGGTGATCTTAGCTGGATAGAAGTACGACCTCTATCACAAGGCGCGCAAGCCTTTCGCGATTTACATAATGGCAAAGTAGCTGCAGCTAAAATTGTATTGCAGCCAGATAACTTAATGTAACCACATATTAGTTCAAAACAACCGTTTAAATATGAGAATAAACATGAATAATAGTGAAAAAATTTGGGATGCCTTGGTTAACAACCAAGTAGATAAGATTGCCTTTAATCCCTGTAACAAACTGAACTTAGTGATGGCGCATATCCCTGAAGATCTAGAAGTATGGGATATAACCAAAGAGTCAGCGGGCCTTGCACTTTGCTTTGGACGCAGCTTGGGTGGTAAAAGATCTGCAATGTTCATTCAAAACACGGGTATCGGTAATTTAATTACCGAGTTATACACGATGCAGAAACTCTATCAAGAAGGCCTGCCTATTTTCGCCTCATTTCGCGGCTATTATCAAGAGCCGATTGAAGCGCAAAATATCTACGGCAGTAATATGGAGAATTTGTTAAAAGCCATTGAAGTCGACTACTGCATTATCGAAAAAGCAGAAGACCTCGCCGATCTTGAAGAAGATTTGGCCAATTGCTTTAAACAGAAAAAAGTCAAAGTTTACCTATTGTCTCCCGAGTTATGGGAAGAAAAGGTCGATGATTATCATGTATTCGGAGAGCCTAAATTCACTGCTGTTAGTGTTAGCACAGAGCCGTACGATGGACATCCAACGCAAATACGTGCCGAGGCGATCGAAGTGATAATGAACAGTATCGGTAAAGATGATATTGTGTTATCGCAGATCGGTTTTCCCTCTAAAGAGGTTTATAACGCCGACGATCGTGCTGAAAACTTTTACATGTTAGGTGCTTTGGGATCAGCGACAGAAGTGGGTATAGGTTTAGCAGATACGATAGAAGGGCGCCATGTCTATATTGTTGATGGCGATGGCTCATTCTTCTTTAATCCAAATCAATTAATTGATCTAGCGGCGTTAAAGCCGAAGAACTTAACGGTTATTTGCCTTGATAATGGCAGCTACGGATCAACCGGTAATCAACCAACCTTGAGCTCTAGTGGTATGAATTTAAGTGCTTGGGCCCAAACCATGGGTGTCGTGAGTTCAGAGATTACCGATAACCCTGAAACCTTTGGTGAGTTCATCAAACAAAAGCCTAGCTTCATTCACTATCTGATTCAAGCAGGTAATGCAAAGACCGGCGATGAAATACCGATGAAAGCAGTAGAGATCAAAGAGCGCTTTATGCAAGCTATGCAAGCATAAACCTCAATTATTAGTCTCTAGTGATCAGCAGAATTTAAAACCACTTACAGCCTACAAGCTTTTTGTGGTTTTTTTTTAATCAGGCTATGCCTAAGATAACTAGTGTACCGCAACAGCATGCAGTGAGGCATATGAGCCCCCTGCTCTATTCATACTCTATATAAACTTTTTATCAATACTTCAATACTTCAATACTTCAATAATGATCCCAGAATAATTGATCACTTTTGAAAAGTATCACCTGCCGTCTATTACAATAATTCTCCCCAAGCGGCAATACAAAAACACCACATTGATAATTATAGATAGTCCTCTTCGGCCCTAGCTCCTAGCAGGTGCTGCTAATCGATATCCAAAACAATGCCTATGCTAATATCTATTATTTGTTGCCTAAACCTAGTTCAGTTTATTGAGTTTGCATGGCCTAACGAGGGTAAGGCTAAAGAGGTAGCAATTAGGTTCTTGAGTGGCATGCGACATTACTCGCAGGTAGAGCTTGATTAACTTAGGTTGATGCTATGGGGTATCCCCTAAGCTTTAATAGAAGCTAAATTTCGCAGAAAAACGTTTATTTGATAGGATTCTGGTAAGCGCTGAATCAATATTTAGCTTGTCTCAAATTCAATTTAAAGGCGTAGATTGAAGTCAATTTAATTTTGCTTTTTTGGAAAAAGATGTGCTCTAAAAAGTACAGATTTTTTGAAAGTTCCTGGGAATCTAGACACTACTTAAAAGCACTGCTTACTTTTAAGTAGTTGTTAATTTTTTGATTTTTTTGGCATAGTCTGAACCTATAATTGATCAGTTTTGGCCGCGCAGATGAAATCATTTTTGTGCAGAGCCCTTATTGAATGCGTCCACCATGTCACTGTTACTTTACCCCATTGTGTTAAAATGTCGGGATGATGCCCCTCTTCTTCTGCCAGTGCGCCAACTGCATTGGTGAAATTTAGTGCGAGACGAAAATTTTTAAAATTATAGTTTTTTTGTAATCGCTTAATGTCATTAATAGTAATAACAGTCCAGCCATCTAGTTGCGCTAACATGCCCTCTAATTGATCTTTATCAACAGGGGGAGCATCAATTTGACAGGCTTCGCAGTGCTCTGCACTAAGGGGGTTATTTTTCATATTTATCCTATTTGTTTTGTTTGATTGGCCATAATATTCAAGATTCTGTGGTTCCAAGGTTGATAGTGCGATTTTAAATAAATGATTAAGAGGCGCTATAGAGGCCAAGTTCCTTTGCGTTCGCTACCATTTTCAACAAATCTAACTGCGATATTTTTGAGAGTTCTTGCATGCTGCTTATTTTGAAATAGACTTCTTGAAGGACATCGATGCGGTAAGGTGTTCGCAACACATCCATAATATTAAAATTGACTCTGTGTGGCTTTTCTGAGGTTAACGCATACAAGGTTTCTTGCTTTGATGAGAGAATACCACCACCGTAGATACGTAATCCACTGTCGGTATCCAGTAAACCGAACTCTACGGTAAACCAGTATAATCTGGCTAGATAGCGGCGGTCTTCTTTAGAGGCCCGCTTCGCTAATTTTCCATAGTTTTCAGTGAAGCTTGCAAAATCTGGGTCGAGTAGCAAGGGACAATGACCAAAAATTTCGTGAAAAATATCAGGCTCTTGAAGATAATCTAGCTCATCACGGTTGCGTATAAAGGTGGCTACTGGAAATTTTTTATTGGCTAATAAAGTAAAAAAACGCTCGAAACTGATTAAAGCGCTAACCGCTTCTGTTCTCCAACCTGTTGCATTACCAAGCTTATCGTCAATATCTGCAAGTTGAGGTATATGTAGCCGCGGTAAATCTAGATCTCTTAGTCCAATAATGTATTCATTACAGGCTCGGTTCTCTATTAGCGTTAACTGCCGCTCAATCAATATCTTCCAAGTGGTGTTGTCCCTATCGCTGTAATGGATAAACCCATTGATGTCTGCTTTTTTAGCACGGTACTTAGTGTTTGTGGCCATTGGGTATCCCGATCAAATTCACTAGATTGCTATTAGTTATATTAAAGGCCAAAATACAACCTGTACAGATGCATTTAATACAAGATTTAACCTATACAGATGGAAAACTATTCACTCTGTTTAGGTGTTGTTGCCCATAACCTGCATAGGTTTTGCTTATTCTTTGGCTAAGTAGAGTCAAATATGCGGTATGAAAACTCAAAAAACCAGGTTTCTAAATGACTTTATACGAAAAAATAGTGAACCAAATATCACTACAAATTGATGAGGGCGCTTACAAAAGTGGAGATAAACTGCCCTCTATTCGCCGCCTTAGTCATCAAAAAAGTGTTAGTGTGGCGACGGTGCAAAAAGCCTATGCTGTGTTGGAAGATATGCGCATTATAGAGCCGCGTTCCAAATCTGGTTTTTTTGTTCGACCCAATAAAATCAATGCTCAGAAAAAGTCCATAGATTCTCTTGGCTTGCCTAAAAAAGTTGCCATCCAAGATTTAACCACACAAATTTTACAGGCCTGCGAAGGCTCAGATATTATTAACTTAGGGACTGCCTACCCCTCCAGTGAGTTTCTGCCGGTAAAGCAATTGCAGCGCATTATGCGCAAACTTATCCAAGGACAAATGCAAGAATTACTCACAGTGCACTTCTGCGCAGGCTACCAACCTTTGAAGCGACAGATCAGCAGACGACTCGCTGAAGTAGATTGCCATGTTACGGAGAATGAAGTGATAGTCACTAATGGTTGTCAGGAGGCTATCATACTTTGCTTACGGGCCGTTGCTAAGCCTGGAGATACTATCGCGATTGAGTCTCCAGCCTTTATTGGATTGCTTCAAGCTATAGAATCTCTGGGGCTTAAAGCGTTAGAAATCCCATCTGATGCACATCTGGGAATCAGCTTAGAAGCAATGGAGTTAGCCTTAGAGCAATGGGATATAGCGGCCGTGGCATTAGTGCCTGCGTTTAATAACCCAAGCGGTTCGAGTATGTCGCTGCACAATAAGAAAAAGTTGGTTAGATTATTAGCGAGTCGCTCTATACCTATGATAGAGGACGATTTGTTTGGTGACTTGTACCATGGAGGAAGCCGAGGTTGTCCCGCTAAAGCCTATGATGAGAATGGCCTGGTGCTCTACTGTTCTTCTATTTCCAAAGCGATTGCGCCAGGCTTTAGAGTGGGCTGGGTATGCCCTGGGATATTCTATCAAAAGATAGAATATCTTAAGTCTTTTACCAATGTTAGCGTATCCAGTATCGCACAGGCCGTGGTGGCAGAGTTTTTATCAAACGGAGCCTACGATAGGCATATACGTCAATTACGTCGGCTCTATATGCAGCACATAGATTGGTTTCAAAAGAAGATAATACGCAATTTTCCTCAGGGAACTTTGGTTAGTCAGCCTAAAGGAGGTTATATCCTGTGGGTTGAATTACCGCTGGGCTTTAATACCACAAAAATGTTTTATCAAGCAATTGAGCAAGGTATTGCTTTTTTACCCGGGGAATTATTCTCATCCACAGGAAAATATTCAAACTGTCTAAGAATTAACTGCAGTGTTTCAATTGATGAAAATACAGAACAAGTTATTCAACGTTTAGGTAGAATTGCCCTCTCATACCTTAAGAATTAATCAATATATTTAAAGACTACGATAGGGGATTTCTTTGTGTTAGCCCAGTACCTGAAGACAGTAATGACTCAAAGGCTGGAGGATGTGCTCTAAAAAGACCGCTAAGAGACTTCAGTTAATTATTTTAGTGACTTAGACTGCAGGCAAAGCGGACGAGATACGCTGAAACCATAAAAGCTTTGCCCAGTGAAGATTTATGCAGATTAGGTTACGTTGATTTGAAGGTACTAAGCTATCAATTTATTGGATTGTGCAATGCTCTCGTTATTTCGGATTATTCTATAACATTACTGTTGGATTAAAATGTGGCTGTCCAAGGCCCTTCTATTAACTCTTTGACTTCCTCCATGGCAGCTGCTAAAAATATTTCAAGAATAACCATCTATTGACTGTTTTCTAGAGTCCCAAGTAACCAAAATAAGGTATTATACCTCTGCCAGTATGTATCACGTCCAGAGTTGTACGTCATGCAAAAGTGTTTGCGAAGGGCTTGTGATTACAAGCTATGTTTTGCGGCTTTCACTTATTACTTGAATCTAGCATTAATCAATGCAGACACAATTTTGCATGTATTTTGTTATATCTCCTTTAGTGTTAATTATTAAAAAAGAAAAGGATTTAAATGTCAAACCGTCAATCAAATATAATATTTTATTCTATTATATTATTTGTTTTATCTGCTGTTATTGTAAATATAAATGATCCTAGCTTTTTTTATGTATTTACTAAAAGCAAAGAAGAACGTTTAATCATAAAATCCATGAATAATAAAGAATATAAAATAGCATTAGATAATTATGAGATATTAGTAAAAAAACAAATAACAGACAACAGTGAAAACTCTCTTGAAACTGCAATAATGTATGAAAAAATAGCAAATATATACTTTTTACTGGGTAATAAAAAAGAAGAAAAAAAATATTATTTTCAGTCTTTGGATATAAAGAAAAAATTAAAAAAAGTTGATTTGTTCCGACTTGCAAATACCTATTTTAAATTAGGCTCTATTTTTGAAGAAGAGAGCGAATACGATCAAGCACAAAAGTATTTTGAAAAAGCATTAGTTACTAGATTAGGCGATTTAACAGAAATAGATGAAGACGATGGCATGTTTATTAGTATGCAAAAATCTAGACTCATTTACCTAAGATTAAACCATACGGATACTATAGATACGTTTAAAAAATTAGCCAACATACATTATATAAAAAGAGAATATAGTATTGCCAAAGAATATTATGAAAAGGCTTTATCCGCCTCCATTTTAACTTTTGGAGAAGATGATATTAGGACATTAGAAATTAGAAATAATGATCTAAGTAAGGCAAATAACTTAAGGTAACGCTGGATTCAAGCAATAAGTGCAACACGCTGACCAGTAAAGGCTTCAAATGGTGTTAGCCCGTTTAAAATTTTCCTTGGCGTGAAATTCAGTCCCAAAATCGCATCTTCAATTTGGTCATCGGTTAAACTCGCTATATTGAACTTCTTAGGCCAAAGTTGCCTCAGTCTAGCGTTGGTATTTTCGTTTGTACCCCGCTGCCAGCTGGCATAAGGTTTAGCGAAAAATATGTTGATCCCCGTTTTTTCAGTGACCCTTTCATGATCGGCAACTTCACCACCATTGTCCA